>JANLPD010000435.1:0-2392 GCA_031367045.1 Frankiales bacterium
GCCGGAGAGCTCGGTCTGGCCAACCGAGTGACTGCATCGGGAACTGCGCTGACCGAGGCGCAGGACCTCGCCGCCATGCTGGCCCGAGGGGCGACAGTCGCCCTCGGGCTGTCGAAGAGCATCATGGACAGTGCGACGACGATGACGTTGCGCGAGCTCGCCCAGGTCGAGGCGCTCGCACAGGCCATTGCTTACTCCACCGAGGATCATGTCGCCGCACGAGAGGCGTTCAAGGCCAAGAGCCCGGTCCGGTTCAGCGGTCGATGACAGTAACTGTCCCTGGGCTCTTGACAGGAGCGAAATGCAGCAACATCCTGACCCAACCAAACACTTGGTTGGCAAGCTGAGGAGACTCGTCGTGTACCCGCAGGATACGACGGCCCGTCGATGAAGTCTTACAGCCCCTACGTTTCGCTGCCCGAGTTGATGGAGATCCGGGCCGAGCGAGCGCCAGACGCGCTTGCAGTAGACGTGTGCGGTGAGCGCAGGACCTACGCCCAGCTTTCTGAGCGCGCGGCACGCATCCAGGAGTGGCTCCTACAGATGGGGGTGCGCCCTGGCCAGCACGTCGCGCTGATGATGCGCAACCGCGTCGAGTTCGTTGAGGCATTCCTCGGCCTTGCCCGGCTCGGCGCAGTCGCCGTGCCCGTCAACACCTCGACGGTAGGGGACGCGTTGCACTACACCCTCGAGCATTCCGAGAGCGTGGGCATCATCGCGGACGTGGACCTGCTGGCTGCAGTCGACCAGGCCGGCCAGATCGAACGGATCCGCTGGTCCGTCGCGGCCGGTGGGCACGTGCAGGGAGCTGTTCCGTTCGCGGACCTGGTCGACCCGGCCCTCGGGAACGTTTCGCCTCAGTTGCTCGAGGGCTCGGCGCCACTTGGCATCATCTACACGTCCGGGACAACCGGCCCCCCAAAGGGGGTCGTGCTCTCGCACACCAGCTACCTGAGCACCGGCGCGTACTTTTCTCGACACCTCGGACTCACCGACGGCGATGTCATCCACACCTGTCTACCCTTGTTTCACTGCAACGCCCAGCAGACATCGTTGATGGCCGGCCTGCACCTCGGGGCGCCTGTCCACGTCGACCTGAAGTTCTCGACCCGGAACTTCTGGTCGTGGATCGAGCGCAGCCAAGCCACGATCACCAATGTTCTCGGCACCATGCTGATCCTGCTGAGCAAGCTTCCCGAGAGCGACGGGGAGCGGCAGGCCAGCCTTCGCTACATGCTGGGCGCGCCGGTTCCAGAGAGCCTTCACCGTCGGCTGGAGAAGCGCTACGAGGTGCGGATCGTAGAAGGGTATGGCCTCACCGAGACTGGGACCATGGCCTGCATCAACCCTCCGCGGGATACGCGACCTGGCACGCTCGGCCTCGCGTTGGAGCACAACGAGCTGCGTGTCGTCAACGAGCTGGACGAGCCGGTCCCGGACGGCACGCCGGGTCAGATCCTCACGCGGACCCGGATCGCGGACGCGTACATGACCGGCTATTTCAAGGAACCCGAGAAGACGGCAGAGGCGATGGCGGGTGGCTGGTTCCACACCGGTGACATGGGCCTTCGTCGTCCCGACGGTTACTTCGTCTTCCTTGACCGGATGAAAGACACCATCCGGCGTCGGGGGGAGAACATCAGCTCCTACTTTGTGGAGAAGGCGGTGAATGAGCACCCAGATGTGCTCGATGTCGCGGCCGTGGGCGTCCCCTCCGAGCTGGGCGAGGAGGATGTGAAAATCCTGGTGATCCGGCGTCCGGGCACATCGCTCGATGCGGAGGCCGTGTCGGCCTGGTGCCAGTCCAGGTTGAGCGATTTCATGCAGCCCCGTTTCATCGAATTTCGTGAGGACTTTCCCCGCACCGAGACGGGGCGGATCCACAAGTACATCCTTCGTCGTGACGGGGCCGGGAACGCCTGGGACCGGGATGCGGCACGCTCCCAAGGAGTATCGAATGGCTGACTGGGCCGGTCGATCGATCGACACCGATGTAGCTTGGCCTGCGTCGTCGCGCGTTCGGATCTTCGACCTCGCGGTTGGGCTCGAGGCAGGCATGACCCGTCACCCGAACCATCCGCCGTACGCCTTCGCAATGGCGAAGCGCCATGGCGAGCACAACTACCCAGACGGCGTCTCGGCCGCGATGGAGCTCTTTACGACCGGCGGCCATGTGGGAACGCATGTCGATGCCCTTGGGCACATTTCCAAGGACGGCAAGATCCACGGGGGCCACTCGATTGTGGATCTGCAGAGTCCGACGGGCGGCCTCGCGGCCGGCAGCGTCGAGGAGATCCCACCCCTGATCGGTCGCGGCCACCTCGTGGACGCGGTGCGCCTGTTTGGACGGGAGCTGACCCCGGCCGACGGCATCGGCCCAGCGCAGCTCGAG
>JANLPD010000468.1:0-13245 GCA_031367045.1 Frankiales bacterium
GTCGAGCTCGCCCACCCTGGACTTCCGCTCGCCGACGAGGAAGACACCGAACAGCCCGCGGTCCGGGATCGTGCCGCCCGAGGTCACCGCGAGCCGCTGCGCACCAGGACGCCCGGTCAGCACGCCGGTGACGCGGTCCCAGGTGATGCGTGGGCGCAGCTCGGCGAAGTCGTCAGAGGGGTAGCGGCCGGACAGCATGTCGAGGACGGCCTCGAACGCCGACTGGGGCAGGGAGGAGAAGGGCGCCGCCCGGCGGACGACCGCGGCGAGGTCCTCGACGTCCCAGCTGTCCAGCGCGCACATGGCGACGATCTGCTGGGCAAGGACGTCGAGCGGGTTGCGCGGATAGGTCGTGGCCTCGATGCCGCCGCTGACCATCCGCTCGGCGACGACGGCGCACTGGACGAGGTCGCCGCGGCATTTCGGCAGGATGATCCCGCGGCTGACTGCGCCGACCTGGTGCCCTGCCCGGCCGACGCGCTGCAGCCCGGAGGCGACCGACGGCGGCGACTCGACCTGGATGACCAAGTCGACGGCGCCCATGTCGATGCCGAGCTCGAGGCTGCTGGTGGCGACGACAGCCGGCAGCCGGCCGGCCTTGAGGGCCTCCTCGATCTGGGCGCGCACCTCGCGGCTGACCGACCCGTGGTGGGCCCGCGCGATCTCGACGACGCCCTCGCCGCCCGACCCGGTGCCGTTGCCCCAGGGGGTCGAGGGGCGCCCGATGCCGCCCTGGCCGGGGTGGGCGGCCGGGCCCCGCAGGAAGGATGCGTCGAAGGGCTTGACCCCTGCGGAGCCGGCTGGCCGAGCCGCCACCTCGAGGGGCGCCGGTTCGCTCCCGGCGTACGCCCGCTCGGTGGCGATCTCGTTCAAGCGGGAGGTGAGCCGCTCGGCCAGGCGACGGCTGTTGGCAAACACGATGGTCGAGCGGTGGGCCTGCACCAGGTCGACGATGCGCTCCTCGACGGCCGGCCAGATGCTGCTGCGAGGCTCGGCCCCGGCGGCCGATCCGCCGCGGACCGGGCCGGTCGACTCGCCGAGCGCGGACATGTCCTCGACGGGGACGACCACCGCGATCTCGATGGTCTTGGCGGTCCTGGGCTGTACGACGACCACCTCGCGGGCGCCGCCCAGGAACCGGGCAACCTCGTCGACGGGACGGACCGTCGCGGACAGCCCGATGCGTTGGGCCGGGGTCGCCAGGAGAGCGTCCAGCCGTTCCAGGGTCAGGGCGAGGTGGGCGCCGCGCTTGCTGCCGGAGACGGCGTGGACCTCATCGACGATGACCGTCTCGACCCCTTTGAGGGCCGCGCGGGCGGCGGAGGTGAGCACCAGGAACAGTGACTCGGGGGTGGTGATGAACACGTCCGGCGGGGTCTTGGCGAAGGCCCGCCGCTCGTCCTGCGGGGTGTCCCCGGACCGGGTGCCGACGCGGATATCCGGGACGGGTAGCCCGAGGCGCTGGGCGGCCTGGCGGATCCCGGTCAGCGGGGCGCGCAGGTTGCGCTCGACGTCGACGGCGAGCGCCTTCAGCGGGCTGACGTACAGAACCCGGCAGCGGTGCTTGGGGTCCTGCGGGACGGGGGTTGAGGCCAGCCGGTCCAGGGCCCAGAGAAAGGCACTCAGGGTCTTGCCGGAACCCGTCGGCGCGACGACGAGGGTGTCCTTCCCGCTGGAGATCGCGTCCCACGCGCCCTCCTGGGCGGCCGTCGGTGCCGCGAACGCGCTCGTGAACCAGGCCCGCGTCGCGGGTGAGAAGCGGTCCAGGGCGGTCACCGCGCCATCGTCCCCCAGGGGGCCGACATCCACCGGCGGCCGCCCGGTTCCGCTGCGATCCCGGCTGGCATGCCATCGTTCGGGTCTGCCACTGCCAGCGAAGGAGAGACCGTGCACACCAGCGTGACCCCCGTCGTGCCCTGGCTGGCCGGCCTGGTCCTTGCCGGCACCGCGCTCACCGGCTGTGGCTCGAGCAGCACCCCTGCCGCGACCGCCTCGCCCGCTGCGTCACCGTCCGCCGCCGCTCCCGCCGCGCCTTCCGCGTCCGCGGCGCCGAGCCCGGTGGCCCCCCTGGCGCCCACCCTCGCCGAGGCCAAGGCCGCCGCGCTGGCCATCAACCTGGTGCCCGGGGACATGAAGGACTACAGCATGCAGGGTGAAGCGGGCGCCGCCCCCGAAAACCCGGCCGGCAAGGCTGCCGCCGCCTGCTACGGCGGCGTCGATCCCAGCCACGCGCTCGCCGACATCGCGTCCCCGGACTTCGGCAGGAGCGAGAAGATGCCCGCCCCACCGACCATCGCCAGCGAGGTCCAGGTATTGCCGACCGCAGACCTGGTCCGTCAGGACCTGGCCGGCGTCACCAGCTCGAAGGCGCCCGGCTGCCTGGCGGTGCTGTTCCGGCAGTCCTTCGAGGGCGCCGACGTCGCCAACATCAAGGTAATCCGCCTCAGCTCTCCGGCAGCGGGCGCCAACTCGTTCGGCTACCGGATCACCGGGGTCCTCAAGCAGGCCGGCGCTGCGGACAGCCCCCTCTACCTCGAGGTGTACGGCATCGCCAAGGGCCGCACCGAGCTGACGATCTCCGTGCAGGGCAGCCAGATCCCGCTGGCCACGGCCGAGCGCGAGCGCATCGTCGCCCTGCTCAAGACCCGGCTGGATCAGCACGCCCTCTGACGCCTGGTGTCCTCCGCGCGACGATAGGGCCATGAGGTCGCTGCTGCTCACGCTCGCCCTGGACGACGCGTCGCAGGAGCACTTCGACGCACTGCGAGCTCGGCACTTCCCAGCCGGACGCAACCACCTCGCCGCGCACGTCACGATGTTCCACGCGCTCCCTGGCGAGCAGGAGGAGCGCTGGCGGCAGGACGTACGGGAGGCCGCCGGTCGCCCGCCGCTCGACGTCGCCGTGACGGGGCTGCGGGCGTTCGGCAACGCGACGGTCTACCTACTCGAATCCGCGGCGCTGCTACAGCTCAGAGCTGGACTGGCGACCCGGTGGTTGGACGTGCTGACGGCCCAGGACCGGCAGGGCTTCACGCCGCACCTGACCGTGCAGAACAAGGTCGACGCCGTGACGGCGCGTGCGCTGCTCGCCGACCTGTCGGCGTCCTTCGGGCCTCGCCGGGTGGTCGGCACCGCACTGTTGCTGTGGCGCTACCTCGGCGGCCCCTGGCAGCTCGTCGAGCGCTGCCCCTTCAGCAGAGCGCGCTAGGCATTCCCTTCGCGCTGATGCCATGCCATGCTCGGATTCCGGGACCTTCCAGGGAGGACCGCGTGGCCAGTGACGAGCGGCGCCCCGCACCGTCGTGCTGCGGGGGGACCGCCGGATGACGATGGACGAGGTCCTGGCTGTCGGGGAGGGCGACGCGCTCGCCCGGCTCAACCGGTTCCGGGTCGTTCAGCGCGCCAGCCAGAGCGTCGTCGTCCTTGAAGCGACGGCGGCCGACCTGTCCGCGATCGCCGATCACGCTGTCCTGGCGATGGCACGCAGAACGGACGGCACCGTCGAGATCGTCGGTGACAAGGGCGCTCTCGAAGGGCTCGACCAGGGGGCCCGCCTGTTCGTCGATGCGTGGCGCGAACGGCCCCTGCACAAGCAGGACCGCCCTGGAGAGGGCTTGCCCTGGGACGCAGACGGCTTCCAGCCACCGTGATCTGGGGACGATCCGCTGGCGGCTGCGCAGCGTCCGACGCCGGGGTCGTGACACCTACCGACACACGTGAAGGGACAATGCCATGGCTGGAGATCTACCGTTCGAAGAGGTTCTCGTCGTGCACCTCGCGCCGGACGCCGGGGCGCCAGCAGCGCTGACCGCGGCCGGGCCGACGGTCAGTGCGCCAGGGCCAGCGACCCGTTTGCTCGCCCGCTTCGGCGACCGGGTCGAGATCCGGCTCGGAGCGCAGGGCCCCGATCGCGGCGCGAGCGTTCCCCTCGTCTCGCAAGACGTCCTGCAGAGTCTGACGGTCACGGAGCGACTGGGCGTCGAGGCCTTGCGGCTGCGGGCCACGCCGGAGTACACGCAGGTCAAGGCCAACCGGCCGCGCGAGGGCCATCGTTGGGACATGCCCGGCTGCGCCGGGGCACCGACCCGCACGCCGAGGCGGGTCGTGCGGCAGCGCCGGGCGCCCAGTGTTGCTGGGGCGCCGGCGCCGGCGCCCGCGGGCGCAGCCGGGACGAGTGACTGGCTGCAGGGGTCAGTGGCCTGCGGCGTGGTCATCGTCAACGGCCCGACGGCCGCGACGCAGTTCACGGCTGATGAGCAGACGAAGGTTGTCGCGGAGGTGCAGGCAGGGGCGTCCTGGCTCGCCGGCTTCAACCCGTGGGCGGGTGTCAGCTTCGACTTCGACATCCGCGTCGTCAGCATCACGACGCAGCCCGACGCGGTCGCGAGCAACAACGAGGCCCGCTTCCGCGACCCGGCGGTGGCGCAGCTCGGGTTCCAGGCCAACTGGAACGGGGTCGGCGACTACGTCAACGGGCTCCGCAGCAACCGCCACACGAACTGGGCGTACTGCGTCTTCTTCGTCAAGGGCTACCCGCTTGACCATTTCGCCTATGCGAGTATCGGCGGACCGCGGCTCGTCATGGACTACGCCAACGACGGCTGGGGTCCGGACAACATAGACCGGGTCTTCGCGCACGAGAGCGGTCACATCTTCGGCGTGCCGGACGAATACGCCTCTAGCGGTTGCGACTGCGGCGGGTCCTGGGGTCGGTGGGGTGCGCCGAACTCCAACTGCGAGAACTGCGCGGGCGCCGCCGGTGTCGGCTGTCTGATGCGCGCGAACGAGTGGGCGATCTGCGGGCCGACAACGCGCCACCTCGGGTGGGGTCTCACCCAGCTGCGCACGCGCCAACCGGCGGCGGTGCACGCCGTCTCGCGCAGCCAGGACAAGCTCGACGTGTTCGTGGCGGACGGCGCGGGCAACACGCTCACTGCCGCCTGGGAACCGGCGATGAGGTCGTGGTGGGAGGGGTGGTGGAATCTCAACGGCGGTCGCGCGGCGCCGGGCGCGCACGTAACGGCGGTATCGCGACGCCCGGACTTCCTCGACGTCTTCGTCGTCGGGACCGACGGAGGGGCGTACACGGCCGCCTGGTCCCCGGGGCAGGGCTGGCGCGGCTGGTGGCGGATCGGCGATGCGCAGTTCCCGCAGGGGGCGATGATCAGCGCGGTGTCCCGCAGCGAAGACCACCTGGACGTCTTCGGCACCGACACGAGCGGGCGGGTCCTCACCGCCGCGTGGGAGCCGGCTTTCCAGGATGGCTGGCACGGCTGGTGGCAGCTCAACGGCGGCCAGGCCGCGCCGGGGGCGCCGGTGACCGTGGTCTCGCGCAGCGTGGACAAGCTGGACGTCTTCGTGGTCGGCACCGACGGTGGTGCCTACACCGCCGCTTGGGAGCCCACCTTTGTGGACTGGTGGCACGGCTGGTGGCGCATCCTTGACGCCGGCTTCCCGCAGGGCGCCTACCTCGGTGCGGTCACGCGCAGCGTGGACAAGCTCGACGTCTTCGGCACCGATGTGGGCGGCCGGACCCTGACCGCCGCCTGGGAGCCCGCGTTCCAGGACGGCTGGCACGGCTGGTGGCACATCAACGGCGGCCAGGCGGCGCCGGGCGCGCCGTTGACCGCCGTCTCGCGCAGCGTCGACAAGCTCGACGTCTTTGTGGTGGGCGCGGACAACACCACCTACACCGCGGCGTGGGAGCCGTCGTTCGCCGACGGCTGGCACGGCTGGTGGAACCTCAACGGCGGGCGGGCCGCGCATGGCTCCTACATCACAGCGGTCTCCCGCCAGCCGGATTTCCTCGATGTGTGGGTCGTCGGACAGGACGGCCGTGCCTACTCCGCGGCCTGGAGCCCGGGCAACGCGTGGGCGGGCTGGTGGCCGATGGGAACGTAGGACAATCCGAGGGCGGTGAGTTGGTCAGCTGCCCCAGCCGTACGCCGACCAGGTCACCCCAGCATCGGTCGTCCGCCAGACGCGGGTCCCGTCCGGCTGGGTAGCGGTGCCGTTCCGGGTGGTCGTAAAACCGAGGAACACACCCCTACCGGCCAGGCCTCCGGGCGCCGAGGCGACAGCGCGCCACGTGGCGCCGCCGTCCTCGGACAGCAGCAGCTCGAACGTCGAGCCGCGAACCGCGGACACCACGAGCCGCGACGCCGAGGACGCAGCGACGGCGAGCACGCGGTCGGCCGCCGGCAGCTCCCGAGGCGCCCCGAACGTCCTGCCCTGATCGGCCGAGACGACGACCGACCTCTTTGCCCCCGCACCGCGCTGGGTGCACAGGACGGCCAGCGAACCGTCCGGAGCTGTCGCGGCGTAGGTGGCGTCGCGCTCGTCGAGGGAATTCGGAGCCGACGGGCCGCAGGGGTCCTTTTGCTCGGTCCAGGTGGCACCGCCGTCGCGGCTGACGACGACCTGGGGGTGCGCGTCACCTGCGCCGCCGGCCGGATTCTTGAACAGCAGCAGGTAGATTGCGGTCCCGTGGCGCAGCAGCAGCGCGCCGTTGCCGGCCAGCGTGGGTGTTGTCACGGTGGCCCACCGCGAGCTACCGACTGCAGCCCGTTGCACGGAGTAGGTGCACCCGGGCGGGCACCCGTCGGTGCGGTGCACGACCCGCAGGACGTCGCCGCCGGAGGGCTCCAGCGCGTCCACGTAGGGGCCGGGCTGCCGGTTCCACGTCTCGCCGCCATCGTCGGTCGTCAGCAGTGCGCCGCCGAAGGCGTAGCCGTGCCGGGTGTCGGCGAACCGGACCGACCGCACGCACTGGCGCTCGTCCGTGCAGATCTTCTCGCCGAGCAGCGGGGCAACGGGGGCCGGCCCGCCGGACCAGTGGCGGCCGCCGTCGCTGGTCCGCAGGAGCGATGTGCAGGGCGGAGTGGAGCAGGGAGCCGTGCCGAGCGACCAGCCCCGGTCGGCGGACACGAACGACAGGTCTGCGGCGGTGAAGCCGACCGGCACCGGGCGGACCGGAGCGGACGTGGCCGAGGGCGCGGACGAGGGGGAGGCGCTCGGCTGCTGCGACGGTCCGGCCGACACCGAAGGGCCGGCGCTCGTTGAAGGGGCGACCGAGACCAGTCCGCTGCTCCGGTCACTGTTGCGCGCGTTCGACAGGCCGACTGCGCCGAGGGCCACCGCGGCAACGGCGACGAACGAGGCGGCCACGACGACGCGGGCGCGCCGCCTCCGGCGTACTCCCTGGAGCACGGCGGGCACCGGGTCGCCGACGGCGGCCAGCGCACGGCGCGGGTCCTGCAGCGCACGCCGCAGGTCGTCTTCTAGCTCGTCCACAGCTTCTCCTTCGCGAGCGCAGTCCGCAGTGCGGCCAGGCCCTTTGACGTCTGGCTCTTGATTGTCCCGGTGGTGACACCCAGTGCCCGTGCGGTGTCGGCCTCGGACAGGTCCTCGTAGTAGCGCAGGACGAGCACGGCGCGCTGGCGAGGCGGCAGGGTTGCCAACACGCGCCATATCCCGTCCGTCGTCCCTGGCGGGTCGACGGCCGTGACGGGGCGCTCGGGCAGCGCGTCGACGAGCCGCTCGCGCCGCCGCTTGCGGAAGTGCGAGGTATAGCCGTTGACGATTGCCCGCCGCACGTAGGCGTCCGGCGCGTCCTTGCGGACCACCCGCGGCCAGGCCAGTCCGGTGCGCTCGAGGGCGTCCTGGACCAGATCGGCAGCGAGGTGTGGGTCGCCGGTCAGCGCATGTGCGAAGCGCAGCAGCGAGGTGTGCCGCGCCCGCACGAACTGCTCGAAGCCCTCGTCCACAGGTTCTTGACGCGCAGCCACCCCTCAGAGGTTGCCTCCTGGGAGGTGCTCTGGCGTGGATCTGGTGCGCCAGCGCATGCTTGCGCCGTGCGTACGCCGGTGACTGCAGGCCTCCTGCTGCTCTACCTGTCGCTGTGCGGATGCACCGGTGGTGGGTCCGGTGGGAGCTCGCCGGCGGGGGAATTCGTCCTTCGCGGTGACTCCCCGGCGCCGGCGCCGCAGCTGCCTGCGCCGCCGCCCCCCGCGCCGGGACGGCCGTCGCTGCCGGACGGTGGGCCCGCTGGAGTGCCCGAGCCGGCATCGTTCGTGGCGATGCCCGACGACGCGTCCGCGACGGCGGTGGTCGTGACCGGGGCGGACCGTCGGGTGCTCGCGCCCCGCTGGCCGCGAACCTCGCTGGTCCAGGTCGTCGCCGGACGCGTCTACCTGTCCACCCCCAGGGCGCTGGGCTGCGGATCGGACAACGTGGTCGTGCCGTTGGGTGGCGGCGCCCCGCGGCCGGCCTTCAAGGACGACCCGGGTTGGGTGGCGTTCTCGGTCAGCGGTGACGGCACGAGAGTGGTGGCGCTGCAGCGGCCGGGCCGGACCGGGACCGACTGCGGGGTCGGACGGCCCTTCGATCTGATCCTGCGGGGGGACGGGCCCGAGCGGTCCTTCCCGCTGGCCAGCCGTGGTGCGGACGTCGGCCTCGTGCTGGACTCCGCAGGGCGGACGGCCGCCTTCACCCGGACCGGTTCGGGCGACCTCACGACCGTGGTGGTCCTGGACGTGACCCGGGAGGGCTCCGTCCCGACCGAGGTGGTACCCACCGGGTCGGGCTGCGCGCTGACCAGCCCCGCGTGGGTGTCGGCGGACCGGCTAGCCGTCCTGTCGTTGTGCCCTGATCGCCGGGTGTCGCTCGACGTCGTCGACGTCCGCACGCTACGGACCCTGTCCCGCACCCTGCTGGCCAAGCCGCCCGCGGGCCCGGTGTCCCTGGACCTCGACGCCAGCGGCGCCCACCCCCTTGTCGTGCTGCCCGGGGCGGACTCGACCCCGACCGCCTTCGCGGTGCGGGCCGGTCGCCTCGAACGGCTGGCACGTGGAGTGCTGCGCGCCCAGTGGTGACCTACTGTCGACCGCGTGCGGCTGACCGACTTCTGGACCCGGATGGAGCGCCGGTTCGGCGAGACCTACGCGCGGTCCTACGCCGCAGACCAGGTGCTCGCCCAGCTCGGCGGCCGCACCGTCCTGCAGGCACTGGAGCAGGGCGAAGGACCCAAAGACGTCTGGCGGGCGGTCTGCGACGCCGCCCAGCAGCCGTCCCACTGATCCTGGTGAGCGGCACCGGTGTGAGCCGCCCGGCGTGACCGCCCGGTGGCGGAGAGGTTCGTCGGCGTGTCGCGGTCCGTTTTCGTGGCGTCGAACAGGTGTTCGTTCTACTGTCCACAGTGTCCGGGTGTTCGCGGAGGCTTCCACAACCGTCTCGTCGACAGCTCTTGCTGTCGCAGGCCGCTCCTAGCGTTCATCGCAGATCGGGCAGCCGCACACGAGCACAGGAGACGGACATGGCATCACCGGACCGCGAGAAGGCCCTCGAGATGGCGCTGGCCAACATCGACAAGAGCTTCGGCAAGGGCTCGGTGATGCGGCTGGGCGACGAGGTGCGGCCGGCCATCCAGGTGATACCCACCGGTTCCATCGCCCTCGACATCGCCCTCGGCATCGGTGGCCTCCCGCGCGGCCGCGTCGTGGAGATCTACGGACCGGAGTCGAGCGGTAAGTGCCTGACGGCCGACACCTACGTCTGGACCGCCCGCGGGCTGGAGACGGTCGCGGAGCTGTTCGCTCGCGCCGGTCTGGAGGCGAGCTGCACCTCACGGGTCACCGACGTGCGCGGGCTCGGGCTGCGTGCCGTCAACGAGCGCGGCGAGCTGGAGGGCGTGGCGGCGCTGACGCACAACAACTGCAAGCCGGTCCGGAAGGTCACGCTTGCCTCTGGCCGCATGGTGACCGGCACGCACAACCACCCGCTGCGGGTGGTGGGCGAGCAAGGGTCCGTCGTGTGGCGCACCATCGCAGAGCTGCGGGTCGGCGACAGCCTTGTGTCGGGGGCCTTCGGGGCCGTCGAGGCCGCAGAAGGGGACGGCCTCAGTGAGGACCTGGCCGTCCTGCTCGGATACCTGCTGGCCGAAGGTTCGCTTACCCAGAGCAACGCGATCCGTTTCACGACCACCGACGCCGACGTCGCCGCGGACTACCAGCGTCTGGTCGGGTCCCTGTTTCCCGGCCTGGAGGTGCGCTGCCAGAACGGCCAGGACTACGACATCGCCGCGCCGGCGGGCCTGCCCGACGTGCTCGCCATCGACTACGGGCTGGACCTCGTCAGCGCCTATGACAAGACCGTTCCGCACCTCGTCCGCACCGCCGGTCACAAGTCCCAGCGCGCCTTCCTGGCTGCCCTGTTCGAGGGCGGCGGACGGCTCGACACGTCGTCGACGGTCGGCCTCGAGACAGCGTCTGAAGAGCTCGCGCGTCAGGTGCAGCTCCTGCTTCAGGGCCTGGGGGTCGCCTCCTCACTGCTGGCGATGTGGCGTGCGGACCACCAGCGCAACTACTGGTCGGTGACGGTCAACCCCGCCTCCACCGACTGCTTCCTCGCCGAGGTTGGCTTCCGCTCGCCTCGCCGCGCGACCCAGGTGGTGGCGAGCTCGGCCGCGCCGACGCGCGACACCGAGTTCGAGAGCGGGTCGCGCGTCGCCGGTCTGTTGGCTGACCGCTGCACCCACGAGTGCATCGTGTCGATCGAGGACGGTGGCCGCCAGCCGACGTTCGACCTGATGCTGCCGGGGACGAGCAGCTTCCTCGCCAACGGGGTGCTGTCGCACAACACCACGGTTGCCCTGCACGCGGTGGCCAACGCACAGGCGGCCGGCGGGATCGCGGCCTTCATCGACGCCGAGCACGCGCTCGACCCGGAGTATGCAAAGGCCCTCGGCGTCGACACCGACGGCCTGCTCGTCTCGCAGCCCGACACCGGTGAGCAGGCGCTCGAGATCGCCGACATGCTGGTGCGCTCCGGTGCCCTCGACATCATCGTCATCGACTCCGTCGCCGCCCTTGTGCCGCGCGCCGAGATCGAGGGCGAGATGGGCGACAACCACGTCGGACTGCAGGCCCGCCTGATGAGCCAAGCCCTGCGCAAGATGACCGGCGCCCTGTCCAACACGGGCACGACGGCCATCTTCATCAACCAGCTCCGCGAAAAAATCGGTGTGATGTTCGGGTGTTTCGATCATGGGACGCAGATTGTCCTCGGCGATGGTTCGCGTATGGCGATCGGCGACATCGTCGAGAAGAAGCTCGACGTCGAGGTTTTGTCGTACGACCCCGTGACGCAGCAGGTGGTTCCCCGCCGGGTCATCAACTGGTTCGACAACGGCCCGACTCCGAGCTTTTTGGAGATCACCGTCGCGGACAACGGCCTGAGCGGTCCAGCCGCCGGCCCGAGCACGCTGGCCGTCACCGCGAACCACCTCATCCGGACGCCAGGTGGATGGGTCGAGGCAGGTGAGCTGGTGGCCGGCGACAGAGTCATGGTCTCGCAGCCCCACCTGCTGAGCGACCAGCAGTGGCAGGTGATCCTCGGCGGCCTGATGGGCAGCGGAGCACTCTCCTGGCCGGTCAGCCCGTCGCACGTGAGGGCCAGTTACCGGATGGGCCACGACGCCCAGCAGATCGACTACCTCGACTGGAAGGTCTCGATGCTGGCGAACATCGGACAGCGTCGCTCGACCGACGTCAAGGGCGCAGCCTTCGTCGAGCTGACCCCGCTTGCCGAGTTGGCGCCCCTGCGTGAGGCCGTCTACTTCGGTGATGGCTGTAAGCACCTTTCGTTTGACTACCTCAAGGCACTGACGCCGCTGGCTCTCGCTGTCTGGTACCTCGATGACGGCACCTTCGGTTCGCCGGTCGAGCACGTGCGCGAGGCGACGATGGACGCCAGCGGGCGCAGCGAGATCTGTGTGCAGGGCATGAGCCCCGGTTCGCAGCGGCGCCTGTTGGAACACCTCAGGGACACCTTCGGACTCCTGGCCTCACCTGTCTTGAAGGGGGCTCAACAGCATGCGTGCTTCAGTTTCTCGTTGGACGAGACCGCCAAGCTGCACGAGCTTGTCGCGCCCTACATCCACCCGTCGATGCAGGACAAGCTGCTGGAGCGCTTCCGCGGCCAGTTCGCTGTGGAGCCGGCGTTCGTCGAGCCCACCCTGCTGCCCGTCCCGGCGCCCGTGCTCGAGGTCAAGGTGAAGGCCAAGCAGGACAACATGAACCGCTACGACATCGAGGTCGCGGGCACCCACAATTACCTCGCCGACGGAGTCGTGGTGCACAACAGCCCGGAGACCACCACCGGTGGCAAGGCGCTGAAGTTCTACTCATCGGTGCGCATCGACGTCCGGCGCATCGAGACGCTCAAGGAGGGCGGCGACGCTGTCGGCAACCGCACCCGCGCCAAGGTGGTCAAGAACAAGATGGCCCCGCCGTTCAAGCAGGCCGAGTTCGACATCATCTACGGCCAGGGCATCAGTCGCGAGGGCTCGCTCAACGACGTCGGCGTGGACCAGGGGATCGGTCGCAAGTCCCGTGCTTGGTACACCTACGAGGGAGACCAGCTCGGCCAGGGCAAGGAGAACTCCCGGGCTTTCCTGCGCGACAACCCCGACCTCGCCGACGAGATCGAGAAGCGCATCAAGGAGAAGCTCCTCATCGGCCCGCAGCCCGACGCCGACGAGCTCGCCCCGGTGCCGTTCGGCCTGGCCGAGCCGGGCCCGGTCGACCGGGCCGTGCCGGTCCCGGCCGACGTCTAGCCGCCCGCGACTAGCCCGCCCGAAGGCTCCCGCGAATGGCTCACTCCGGTGGGTCGCGGCCGTTCCGACAGGACGGCCGTGACTCGACGAACCGCGGTTCGACCCCTGACTCGCCCCGTGACCCGACCCGTGAGCCGGCGGCCGACCTCGAGGCGGTTGCTCGGCAGATCTGTCTGGCCCAGCTCGAGTACGCCCCGCGCACCCGTGCGGAGCTCGCCGGGACGCTGGCCCGGCGTGGAGTCGACGACGCGACCGCCGAGGCCGTGCTCATCCGGTTCACCGAGGTCGGGCTGATCGACGACGCGCTGTTCGCCCAGCTCTGGGTGTCCTCTCGGCACCGCAGCAAGGGCCTGGCCGGTCGGGCGTTGTCGCAGGAGCTGCGGCGCAAGGGTGTCGACGACGAGGTGGCCCGCGCCGCCGTCGGCGAGCTCGAGCCCGGGGTCGAGCTGGCGACCGCCCGCGACCTGGTGCAGCGCAGGCTGCCCACCAGTCGTGGGCAGACCACCGAGGCGCGGCTCCGCCGCCTAGCCGGGATGCTCGCCCGCAAGGGCTACCCGGCCGGGCTGGCGTTCCGGGTCGTCAAGGAGGCACTGGCAGCAGAAGGCGAGGACGTCGTGCTCGACACCGACGGC
>JANLPD010000469.1:0-2930 GCA_031367045.1 Frankiales bacterium
AAGGCGTTCGTGGCCGCCCTCTACGTCGAGCACCGCAGTCGCTGGCGCAAGACCGTGGCCGAGCCCGGTGGGGTCGCCGCCCTCACCGCACTGGCGATCGACCGGCTCGCGGCGCTGCGGCTGGCGCGACGCGACCCGGCAGGCTCGGCCACGATCAGTCCGCTGCCGGCCATCGCGCGTTTCCGGTTGGGTCCCCTCGTCGGCCACCTGCAGGAGACCCTCGTATGACGCTGCTCGATCTCGACGCTGCCCGGCCGGCGACCCCGCGGCTGCCCGGCCCGACCCGCCGGCGCTGGCAGCCGCTGCGCGCCGGGCTCGTCGACCTTTTCCACTACGACTACGAGGAGTTCCACTTCCGGGACGGGCACCTGCTGCTGCGCGGTAACAACGGCACCGGCAAGTCGAAGGTGCTTGCGCTCATGCTGCCGTTTCTTCTCGACGGCGACATCTCCGCGCACCGGCTCGAACCCGATGGCGACCCCGGCAAGCGGATGGAGTGGAACCTGCTGCTCGGCGGCCGCTATCCCGAGCGGACCGGCTACACCTGGGTCGAGTTCGGCCGGCTCGACGACGACGACACACCGCGTTACACCACGCTGGGCATCGGGCTTCGCGCCGTCGCCGGACGTCCGGTCCTCACTTGGTTCTTCGTCACCGATCAGCGGATCGGCGCCGAGCTGTTCCTGGTCAGCGCCGGTCGTTCGCCGCTGCGCCGGGACGCGCTGGTCGAGGCGGTCGGCGACCGCGGCGTGGTGCTGGAGACAGCTGAGCGCTACCGGCGCGCGGTGAACGAGGCGCTGTTCGACCTGTCGCCCGAGCGGTACGACGCGCTGCTGACCCTGCTGGTGCAGCTCCGTCAGCCGGCGCTGTCGAAGCGGCCGGACGAGAGGCGGTTGTCCGCCGCGCTCACCGAGGCGCTGCCGCCGCTCGATCCGGCCGTGGTCGCGGACGTGGCGGAGGCGTTCCGGTCGCTGGAGGAGGAGAAGGCGGCGCTGTTGTCCCTGACCGAAGCGCGAGACACCGCTTCGGGGTTCCTGACCACCTACCGCGGCTATGCCCGGATCGCTGCCCGGCGCCGGGCGGCGGAGTCGCGGACAGCGCAGTCGGCGTACGAGGAGACCGGGCGGCGGCTGGCTGCTGCGCGGGTCGAGCTGGAGCGGGCACAGGCGGCCGAGACCGCGGTGGTCGTGCGGTTGGGCGAGCTGGACAGCGAGAAGGAGCAGGCCCGCCGGGCGCAGGACGTCCTGCGGGCCAGTCCCGAGATGCGGTCGGCGCAGGAGCTGCACCGGCTGCAGGCGGAGGCGGCTCGGGCGGTGGGGCTTGCCCAGAAGGCCTCCGGCGAAGTGGCTGCGGCCGAGTCACAGGTCGCCGGGCGTGAGGCGGCACTGCAGCAGGCAGCAACTGAGCGGGTCGCGGCGGTGGCAGAGGTGGCGGCGGCGCTGACCGAGGCCGCAGCTGCCGCGGCGGCGGGCCGGCTTTCGGCGCCCTCCGGTGAGGTGGCCGAGCGGTCGGCGGTGGAGTTGGCCGTCCGGCGGCAACGCGAGGCGGTCGAGCACCTGCGGCGGCTGGTCGACGCGGTGAGCGCTGCGGCGAGGGTGGTGCAGGAGGCGGAGCGGGCGCACGAGGAGGCGGCAGCCGAGCGGGACCGGGCGGCCGACCTGCTGGCCGAGGCGCGGGCCGAGGCGACGTCGGCGGGCGCCGAGCTGGTCGCCGCGGCACGCCGAGCCATTCCGGGATTCGGCGAGGTACGGCTTGCCGACCCGGAGGCGACGCTGGACCGGCTCGCGCTGTGGACCGAGACGCTCGACGGTCACCAGCCGCTGGCGGCTGAGGTGGGCGCCGCTGCGCGGGCAGCCGTTGAGCAGGTGGCCCGGCTGGACAGCGGATTGGTTGCGCTGCAAGAGCAGCTGGGTGAGGAATGCACCCGGCTCGAGGACGAGCGGCTGCGACTGGAGGCCGGTCAGGAGGTCGGGCCACCACCCTCGGCCACCCGCGATCACGCTGGTCGGGCGGCGCGGCCGGGCGTGCCCCTGTGGCAGCTGGTCGACTTCTCTGACGGGCTGTCCGCCGCCGACCAGGCCGGGCTGGAAGCGGCGCTGGAGGCGAGCGGACTGCTCGACGCCTGCGTTACTGCAGACGGGGCGCTGCTCGATGCCGATGACGCGCTGGTGACCGCTGGCGCGGCTGTTGCAGGCTCAGCGTTGTCCGACGTTCTTCGGCCAGCGATCGTGCCAGGAGCGGTGGTCTCACCGGCGGCGGTCGCCGCTGTCCTGTCCGGTATCGGTATCGGTCTCGACACCCGTGAGGCGACGGCAGAGACGTGGGTGGATGTCTCCGGGCGCTACCGCGTCGGGGTGCTGGAAGGCCGCTGGCGCAAACCGATTGCGCAGTACGTCGGGGCCGGGGCGCGGGCTGCCGCCCGGCGGGCCCGGCTGGCCGAGATCCTCGCGGCACTTGCCGCGTTGGACGATCGCCTGGATCGGTTGGCGCAGGAGCGGCAAGCCCTCGACCGGCGCCGACAAGCTGTCGACGCCGACCTGGTAGCGCTCCCCGATGACCGGCCGCTGCGCGAGGCGGTCGCGGCCGAGCAGGGCCGGGTCACTGCCTTGGTCGAGCGCGAGGAGCGGTGGGGTGTGCGCGGCCGGGCCGTCGAGCGGGCCCGCGGCGACCTGACGGCCAAGCAGCAGGAGCGAGACGACGATGCCGAGGCGACCGGCCTGCCGGCAGTCACGGACGGTTTGCGCGCGGTTGCCGACGGGTTGAACGCCTATGAGCTGGCGCTGGCCGCGCTCTGGCCAGCCTTGGCACGGCGCGAGCGGGCCACCGCTTTGGAGCAGCGCGCGAGCACCGAAAAGAAGTCGGCGCAGCAGGTGCTGAGCCGGCGTGGCGACGAATCTGTTGCAGCGCGCGTCGACGAGCAAGGCGCCCGG
>JANLPD010000509.1:0-7527 GCA_031367045.1 Frankiales bacterium
GACCCGCCGAAGCGCCGAGAGCGCCTCGCCGACCCGGGCGTCGGCGAGATGGCCCTCACAGTCGACCGAGAAGCAGTAGCGGCCCAGGCCCGAACCGGTGGGCCGCGACTCGATCCTCGTCAGGTTGACCCCGCGCACGGCAAACTCGTTCAGCAGCTCGAGCAGCGCGCCCGGGTGGTCGTCGCCGATGTAGGCGACCAGCGTCGTCCGGTCGGCGCCGGTCGGGGGCGGCGGCGGTCCGGGCCTGGCGACCAGCACGAAGCGGGTCACGGCGCCCTCGTTGTCGTGGACATCGGTCGCAAGGATGTCCAGACCGTAGAGCGCGCCGGCCAGGGGAGCCGCGACCGCGGCGTCGTGCTCGCCTGCGGCGACCGACCGGGCGGCGTCCGCGGTGGACGGCGTCAGGACGATGCGGGCACCGGGTAGGTTCGCGCGCAGCCAGCTCCGGCACTGGGCCTCGGCGTGCGGATGGGTCGCGACGGTGCGCACGTCGTCGTACGCCAGGCCCGCGCGGCCCAGGAGCGCGAAGCTGACCGGCAGCAGGACCTCGCGCACGACCTGCAGCGGGTCACCGGAGGCGAGGTCGTCCAGGACGGCGGGGACGGAGCCCTCGACCGAGTTCTCGAACGGCACGAGAGCGGCCTCGACCTCGTCGGTACGTACGCCCTCAAGGGCCGCCGCCACCGACGGGAACGGTACGAGGTCGGCGTTCTGGGCCGCGCGCAGGGAGCGCAGGGCGGCCTCGGCAAAGGTGCCGGCCGGGCCGAGGAAGCCGAGCCGGGCAGGCGGCACGCCGGGCACGCGGCTAGCCGCGCCGCCGGCCGCGGCGGCCGGCGCCGGTGAGGTCGCCGTCGTCGGAGGACGACGGGCGCGGGACGGTCCGCGTCGCGTAGCCCACCGCCTGCTCCTCCTCGGGCGAAAGCGCGTGGTCGGAGGCTCCCGCCTTGACGCCTTTGGCGTAGGTCCGGGTCTCTGACCGGCCGTTGATCGAGGTGAGCACGAGACCGTCGCCGGCATCGTCGAGAAGGGCGGCCGAGAACGACATCCGGCCGCCCATGTCGCCGAAGGCGTCATAGCGGACGACAGCGACGTGACGCAGCGCGTCGGACAGGTCGGCGCGCGCGGCGGACAGGTCGTCGCGCAGCATCACGACGTCGTGACGCAGGGCTTCGGAGGCAGTGGCCTGTCCGCGGACCGCCTCGACGAAGCTCATGTCACGGTCACCACCGACGAGCTGGTCGAAGGCCCGGCGGACCTTGCCCAGGCGGCCGACGAGAGCGAGCACCAGCCCCAGAGCCAGCAGCGCCAACGCAGCGGCGGCGAGAGCGACGTACTGGGCGACGTCGGGGTCGAGGGGCACAGCCGAAGACTACGCAACGTCGGCCGAGTCTCGGCCCTACTGTCTGGGCGTGGACCGCGACGACGTGCAGGCCCTCCTCGAGGCGGTGGCCGAGGGCACGACCCGGCCAGCCGACGCCCTCGACCGGCTGGCGACCGCGCCGTACGACGCGCTTGCCCACTCGCTCGTCGACCTGCACCGTGAGCTGCGAACCGGCGACCCCGAGGTGGTCTACGCGCCAGGCAAGACCACCGAACAGGTGCTGGAGATCGTCCGGGCACTGCGCGGGCGTACGACGCGGGCGGTGCTCGTGACCCGCTGCTCGCCCGACCTGGTTCAGGCGCTGAGCTCGGAGCACGACGAGGTGGTCGTCGGCGGGACAGCCGTCGCCGTCGGAGCGCTGCCCGAGTCGAAGGGGTGCGTGGCCGTCCTCGCCGCCGGGACCTCCGACGGGGTGGTCGCCGCCGAGGCCGCCCTGACCGCCCGCGTCTTCGGCGCCCGCGCGGAGCGGGTGGACGACGTCGGCGTCGCCGGACTGCACCGGCTAGTGGCCGCCCGACCCTTGCTGGAGGAGGCGGACTGCCTGGTCGTCGTCGCAGGAATGGAGGGGGCGCTGCCCTCGGTCATCGGCGGCCTGGTCGGGACGCCGATGGTCGCGGTGCCGACGTCGGTGGGCTACGGCGCCAGCCTCGGTGGGATCGCCGCGCTGCTCGCGATGCTCAACAGCTGCGCTGCCGGAACGGTGGTCGTCAACATCGACAACGGGTTCGGGGCCGGCGTCCACGCCGCCCGCGTCGCCAGGCGCGCCGCCCCGCGGCAGCCCTCGCCGTGATCGGCTGGCTGGACTGCTCGGCGGGCGCGAGCGGCGACATGCTGCTCGGCGTTCTGGTCGACGTCGGCGTCCCGCTTGCGGTGCTGCAGGATGCCGTCGGCGCGCTCGGGGTCGGGCTGGTTCTGCGGGCCGAGGCGGTCAGCCGGGCCGGGCTGGGTGCGACGCGGGTCCACGTCGTCGTCCCCGCCGATGACGCGACGACCCGCACGTGGGCCGATGTGCGCGCCCTGCTCCAGGCCTCTTTCCTTGCTGCCGGGGTCCGCGCGGCAGCCCTCGCGGTCTTCGCCCGGCTGGCCGCGGCCGAGGCTGGCGTGCACCGCGTGCCCATCGACGACGTGCACTTCCACGAGGTGGGGGCGCACGACGCCCTCGCCGACGTCGTCGGGGTCTGCGCGGGGTTCGCCCACCTGGGCCTGGACCGGCTGGTCGCGTCTCCGGTGGCCCTCGGGAGCGGCACCACGCGCGGCGCCCACGGTCCACTGCCGGTCCCCGCGCCGGCAGTTCTCGCCCTGCTCGCTGGCGTTCCCGTGCATGCCGGCGCCGCGCTGTTCGAGTCGTGTACGCCGACGGGCGCCGCCCTGCTGGCCGAGCTCGTCGGCTCCTGGCAAGCCCTTCCGTCGATGGCAGTGGACCGCGTCGGCGTCGGGGCAGGCGGCCGGGACGTGGAGGAGGTGGCCAACGTGCTGCGTCTCGTTCTGGGCCCGGCAGCCGACCTGGCGGTTAGCGCAGCCGATGTCGTCGTGGCGGCCAATGTCGACGACCTCGACCCCCGCCTGTGGCCGGGGGTGCTGCAGCAGCTGCTCGACGCCGGCGCCGCCGACGCCTGGCTCACGCCCATCCTGATGAAAAAGGGTCGGCCGGCGCAGACCCTGTCGGTGCTCTGCTGCCGCGACGTGCTGCCCGCCGTGCAGCAGGCGGTGTTCTGCCAGACGTCGTCCCTGGGGCTACGCACCACGGTCGTGGAGAAGACTTCCTTGGACCGGGGCGAGCACGTCGTGGCTGTCGACGGTCAGCCGGTGCGGGTCAAGACGGGGCTGCTCGGCGGCCGGGTCGTCAACGCACAGCCCGAGTGGGATGACATCGCCGCCGCCGCCGCCGCGCTGGACCGACCGGCGAAGCAGGTGCTTGCGCAGGCGGTTGCCGCGGCGCAGGTGCTGTGGCCCTGAGCGGCGCGCAAGGACAGGGCGGCTCAGACCACGAGCAGGAAGCTCAGCGCTCCCTTCCCGTCGGCGAGGGGTGTGGAGATCACGTCGTACGTCGTGAGGGTCCCGTCGGCACCACGGAGCCGCAGCAGGCCCCGGGCCAGAACGTTGTTGGACAGGCTCCGCAGCGGCGGGACGGTCGTGGCAAGGTCGGGCTCGGGCAGCGCCAACGAGGTGAAGTCGACGACGGTGAGCAGGTCGACGAGGTCGCAACCGACGGCGTCGCCGACGGTTGTGCTGAGCAGGCGCGCAGCGGAGCGGCTGAGTGCACAGACCCGGCCCTCTCTGTCGATCAGCAGGCACGGCTCGGCCGCTCGTTGCACAGCGGGGGCCCAGACCGCGAGCGGGCCGGTCGCCCGCGTTGTGAGGTCCAGCGTGTGGAGCGGGACGGTCGGGGCCGGCGGCCGTGGCGCGTGGCCCTCCAGGGCGCGAAGCGGTAACACGAGGTGACGCAGCCGCAGCGGCGGGACGACCGACAGCCCGATCTGCAGCCCTCCGGCGTCCACCTGCACATCACCCCCGTCAGTAGCTGGTCGGGCCTGCGCTCCAGCGAGACCGCACGGCGGGGACGGTATCCGGGTTGCCTTCGGGCTGAAGGGCTGTTTCCGGATCAGTCCCCCGTTCGGCCTAGCAGCGTCCCCCGCTTAGGGTGGGCCCGTGTCGCGGCACCGGGTCACCAGCGAGGTCGGACGTCTGCGCACTGTGCTGCTGCACCGGCCGGGGGCCGAGCTGAAGCGGCTGACGCCGCGCAACAGCGCCGACATGCTGTTCGACGGGCTGCCCTGGGTAGCGCGGGCGCAGGAGGAGCACGACGCCTTCGCTCAGGCGCTGCGCGACCGGGGGGTCGAGGTGCTGATCTTGTCGGAACTGCTGGCTCAGACCCTGGAGGTGGGGGGCGCTCGCGCCGACGCCGTCCACGCAGCCGTGGCGCCCACCGTCGTGGGCCCCTCGCTGGCTGCCGTCCTGCGCACCTGGCTGCTCGACCAGTCCCCGACCGACCTGGCCCGCCTGCTGGTAGCCGGGATCACCCACGACGAGCTCCCGCGAACCGGGCCCGAGGGGGTCGTCGCCCGGATGGCGGGACCGACCGACTTCGTCGTACGCCCGCTGCCCAACCTGCTGTTCACGCGCGACGCCTCGGTGTGGGTCGAGGGACACGTGGCGGTGACGAGCCCATCGATGCACGCGCGCCAGCGTGAGACCGCGCTGACCGGGGTGATCTACCGATACCACCCCCGGTTCGTCGGAACGCCACTGCTCTACGGGGGGTCCACGGAGGAGGCCTGGTTCGAAGGTGGTGACGTCCTGCTGCTGGCGCCGGGGGTCGTCGCCGTCGGCGTCGGCCAGCGCACCACACCGGCAGGGGTCGAGGCCTTCGCGCTGCGGGCCTTCGCCGCTGGGGTCGCGCACACAGTGCTGGCCGTACCGATCGCCCAGGAGCGGGCCACGATGCACCTCGACACGATCTGCACGATGGTCGATGTCGACCTGGTCGTGATGTTCCCGGCCGTAGCGGACACCCTGATCGCCTACCCGGTGACCCCGGACGACGGCGGCGTTCTGGTCGGGGAGCCGACAGCCTTCCTGGAGGCGGCGGCCAAGGCGATGCAGATCGACCGGCTGCGCGTCGTGGACACGGGCCTGGACCCCGTCACCGCCGAGCGCGAGCAGTGGGACGACGGCAACAACACCCTGGCGATCGGCCCGGGCCTGGTCGTCGCCTACGAGCGCAACGCCGAGACCAACGCCCGCCTGGCCGAGGCCGGAGTCGAGGTGTTGGCAATCGCCGGCAGCGAGCTGGGCAGTGGCCGGGGAGGCCCGAGGTGCATGAGCTGCCCCGTCCTGCGGGACGACCTGACCCGTTGACCCCACTGAGCCCACAGGCGCTCGTCAGCGCAGCGTGACCTGCCGGCTGGTGAGGCCGGCGCGGGCCCGACGGGCCGGTGCCGGCAGCGGGGTGGTGTCGGCCAGGGCGTCGTCCAGAGCCGCTCGCAGCGCAGCAGCGGGCGCCTCCAGCTCGGCGGCCTCCCGGTCGACGGGCAGGTCCCACACTGGTACGAGCAGGCCGTGGGCGCGAAAGGATCCGACGTACTTCGTGCCCGCACCGAGCGAGAGTGCGCCTGAGGTAGCAAGGCGGGCCATCGCGTCGAGCAGCGGCCCCTCGGCCTCCGGCAGCACCCAGCGCAGGTGCGAGCGTTCGCGCATCCGACACCAGTAGGCCGACGTGACACCGCTCAGCCGGGCGGTCGGCACGACGGAGGCGTTCGCACGCTCCATCGAGGCGGCCACCTCACCGGTCGGGTCGCGGGTCCCCTCGACCCAGTAGTCGAAGCCCTGGTGGATCGTGATGTCGAGTGGTGCATCGTCGAGCAGTTCCTGCAGCCGGGCGCCCTCACCGGGTAGGCCGACCGGCACGACGGCGCTGCCAGGGGCCGTCTCGAGCGCTTGCTCGAGGGCCCAGGCGAGGTCGCGGCTGGCGTCGCCGGAGCGGGAGGCGACCTGGAGGCCGAGGAAGACGCGGCCGTCGGCGCGGACCATCGCCGGCCAGGCCATCGGCAGAACCGTCGACAGCGTGACGTCGCGGTCGGAATCCTTGAGCACAAGCGGCGCGGTGGCGGCCGGGACGATCTCTCGCAGGGCGATCCAGTCGGTCTCGTCGACCCGCCCCTGGAAGGGACGCGCGACGAACTGCGAAGGAGCGGACGCGACTTGGGGGGCGGAACGTCGGGCGTCGCGGCGACGGCTGCTGATCGTGAGCTCCGGGGGTCGTGCGGCTGGGACGCTGGGAGCCTACGGCCGCGGGCTCACGCCTCCTGGCGGGCCTCTTCGAGGCTCTCCTCGCCCACCTTCTGGCGGCTCGTCTCGGTCAGCTCTGCCCAGGTGGTGGCCCGACCACGCCTCCCGATCCCGGTGCCCCAGGCTGACGACAGCATGCCGACTACGGTCAGGCCGCGGCCGCTCTCCACGTCGTCGATCGCTCCGCCTCCAGGGACATCGGCGCGAGCCGGCAGGACGGCTGGCACGCCGTCGCCGCCGTCGCTGACCTCAAGGCGAAGGACCCCGTCGGTCAGGGCCCAGTCCGCCAGCACACCTCCGCCCGGGAGTGGGGATCCGTGCCGGATGGCGTTGCCGATGAGCTCAGAGACGACGAGCGCCGCGTCGTCGACAACGTCGGCGGGCAGCCCTCGGGCAAGCAACTCGGCGCTCATCCGGCGTCGGACGAGACCAGCACTCGAAGCGACGTGGGGCACCAACACGCTGCTCAACGCGCGGCCTCCCCTCGTCTTCGGCCACGCACCACAAAGGTGCGCGGGGCCACCGCGATACGGCCGGTCTTCCCCGCCATCGGCTCGCTAACCCCCGGCATTAAGCGCCGTCCGGCTGGCGGCCCGACGTCGGTGCAGGGCAGGCTCGCCCCATGAGGATCGCCGTCGTCGGTGCGGGCATAGCGGGCACCGCCTGCTCCCGGGTCCTGGTGGGCGCCGGCCACGTCGTCACGCTGCTGGACCGCGGTCGGGTCGTCGGCGGCCGGCTGGCTTCCCGGCGACTGCCGGACCGCCGCACTGACCGCCGCACCGACATAGGCGCGTCCTACTTCACCGTCCGCGAGGAGACCTTCCGCGCCGTCGTCGACGACTGGGAGCGCCGCGGCCTCGCCCGGCCGTGGACCGACCGCTTCCACACCGCAACCGCCGGTGGGCTCGGCGAGGTGAAGCCGGGACCGGTTCGATGGGGGGCGCCAGGCGGCCTTCGTTCGCTGGTCGAGGACCTGGCGAAGGGTCTGCCACTCCAGGTCGGTACCGAGGTGCGCAGCGTGCACGACACCACGGTCGATGGGCGGGAGTACGACGCGGTCGTGCTCGCCATGCCCGATCCGCAGGCCCTGCGCCTGCTCGACCCCGGGTCGGCCGCCGCCGCGGCGCTGGCCGGCCGGGCGTGGTTGCCGGCGATCGCGGTCGCAGCCGGGTTCGCCGGGCGGACCTGGGACCCGGCCTTTGACGGTGCGTTCGTGCAGGGCTCCGACGTCCTGGACTGGGTCGCCGACGACGGACGGCGGCGAGGTGACGGGGCTGCGGTCCTGGTGGCGCACACGACCCCGGCATACGCCAGTCGGTACCTGGCCGGGCCGCAAGCCGCGGGGCCGGGGGTGGTGG
>JANLPD010000523.1:0-9306 GCA_031367045.1 Frankiales bacterium
TACCCGCCCGGCTCAACCTTCAAGGTGATCACCGCCGCGGCGGCGCTGTCGAGCGGGAAGTACAGCCCCGGGTCCCGGATCGCCTCCCCGACCGTGCTCGCGCTGCCGCAGACCACGACGCCGCTGCGGAACTTCGGTGGCGAGTCCTGCGGTGACGGCAAGACCTCGACGCTCGCCGACGCCCTGCGGATCTCCTGCAATACGGCGTTCGCCAAGCTCGGACTCGACCTCGGTGCGGACGCGGTGCGCAAGCAGGCGGAAGCGTTCGGGTTCGGCCAGGACGACCTGTTCGTCCCGAACCGGATCGCCAGGAGCCGCTACCCCGACCAGCTCACCCCGCCGCAGGTCGCCCAGGCCGCCATCGGCCAGTACGACGTGCGGGCCACCCCCCTGCAGATGGCCATGGTCGCCGCCGGGATCGCCAACCAGGGGCGGGTCATGACGCCGTACCTCGTCAGCGAGGTGCAGGCGCCGGACCTCTCGCGGCTCGACCTGGCCGAACCCCGGACCTACCGCGACGCCGTCTCGCCGCAGGTCGCACAGCAGCTCACCGCCATGATGGAGCTGGTCGTGCAGAGCGGGACGGGAACGGCGGCGCAGATCCCCGGCGTGCGGGTGGCCGGCAAGACCGGCACCGCCGAGCACCAGGCCGGGGCGGCGCCGCACGCGTGGTTCATCGGGTTCGCGCCGGCGCAGGATCCCCAGGTGGCTGTGGCAGTAGTCGTCGAGGACGGTGGGTCGGCCGGCTCGGAGGCCACCGGCGGGCGCGTCGCGGCTCCCATCGCCAGGACGGTCATCCAGGCCGTGCTGGGCTGACGGCTTGGAGTGCCGGCGTGTTGCACGTGGAACCGCACCTGCCGGGCCGAGGGGCTGGCCGCCGGTAACGTTATTCGGATGAGGCAGGTGGGACTGGCGTGACAGGTCCCCGGCTGCTTGGTGGCCGCTATGAGGTGGCCGAAAGCATCGGCCTTGGCGGCATGGCCGAGGTGTTCCGGGCCCGCGACGTGCGGCTCGGCCGCGACGTGGCGGTCAAGGTCCTGCGGGCCGACCTCGCGCGCGAGGCGTCGTTCCAGGCGCGGTTTCGCCGCGAGGCCCAGTCGGCGGCGTCCCTGGCGGCCCCCAACATCGTGTCGGTCTACGACACCGGCGAGGACGACGGCGTCCCGTACATCGTCATGGAACGGGTGACCGGACGGACCCTGCGAGACATCCTCACCACCGAAGGCCGGCTGCTGCCGCAGCGCGCGCTCGAGGTGGTCGCCGACATCCTGACCGCACTCGACAGCGCCCACGCAGCCGGGATCGTGCACCGCGACATCAAACCGGCCAACGTCATGCTGACGACTGCCGGCGAGATCAAGGTCATGGACTTCGGCATCGCCCGGGCGGTCGCCGACGCCTCGTCGACCATGACCCAGACGGCCGCCGTGATCGGGACGGCGGCCTACCTGTCGCCCGAGCAGGCCCGCGGTGAGCACGTGGACGCCCGCTCCGACATCTACTCGACCGGCTGCCTGCTCTACGAGCTCGTCACGGGTGGGCCACCGTTCACCGGCGACAGCCCGGTCGCGGTTGCCTACCAGCACGTGCGCGAGGACCCGGTCCCGCCGTCCGACTACGACGCGAGCCTGCCGGCGGACGTCGACGCGGTGATCCTGAAGGCGATGGCGAAGTCGCCGGCGGCCCGCTACCAGTCGGCCACCGAGATGCGCGAGGACCTGCTGCGCTGCGCAGCCGGCGACCCGGTCCTTGCCGCGCCGGCCGGGAGCTATGCCGGTGGCGGCCCTGGCCTGCCGGCCGGCTCTACCGTCCTGCGCCCGGCCGAGGAGAGCCGTAGTCGGCGGCGCGCCGTCATCTACAGCATCTTCGGGCTCGTGCTCCTGGCTACGGTCGTTGTCATCGCCCTGTTCGTGAAGGGGCTGCTGGGGACCAGCTCCGGCCTCATCGCCACCCCCGCCCTCGTCGGGCTCACCCAGGAGCGAGCCGAGGCCCAGCTCGCGGCCGACGGTCTCCAGCGCGGTCAGATCACCCAACGTTTCGACGAGAAGCCGTCTGGTCAGGTGCTCACCCAGACACCCGAGGCCGGGCTGCTCATCGGCACCGGCGGGTCGGTGGACCTCGTCGTCTCGAGCGGCGTCGAGATGACGGTCGTGCCGCAGGTGATCAACCAGTCACAGGCCGAAGCGACCGCGATCCTGGACAACGCCAAGATCAAAATCGCCCGGGTGATCCTGCGCGACGGCAACCTGGCCAGCGGCACTGTCCTGGACATCCTGCCGCGCCCCGGTACCCAGGTGCGGGCGGGTTCGACGGTCGACCTCGTCGTCGCCTCCGGCCGGCTGACGGTTCCTGACGTGCGCAACATGACCAGAGACCAGGCGGTTCTCCTCCTGCAACAAGCCGGTTTCTCAGTCGGTATCCAGGAGCGGGACGACCTGCGCCCCCCAGGCACGGTGATCGACCAGACGCCTGTGCTCACGATCGCGCCACGCGGGTCGACGGTCACCATCACGCTCGCCCGGGTCCCCGCGCCCCCGTCGCCGTCGCCGTCCGTGGCGCCGAGCCCGTCGCCCAGCCCGAGCAACCCACCTTCCCCGTCACCCTCCCCCACGCCCTAGCCCGAAGTTCAAAGCGGGCTCGGCTCAAGGTCATCGTGTCCGCATGGGCGCACACCCGCCGCCTGCCGGAGACACGATGATCAAGCCCGGTGCTTAGCGGAAGGCAGCGAGCCGCTTCTGCTCGACCTCGGCCGTCAGTGCCGGGGCCAGCGTCGCCGCGTGGGCGTCGCCGCACTGGCGCAGCCAGGACCCGAGCAGCACGTGGCCGCCCTGCGTGAGCACGGACTCCGGATGGAACTGCACCCCCTCGACTGCTTTGTCGCGATGCCGGATCGCCATGACCACCCCACCCGATGTGCGCCCGGTCACCTGCAGCTCGGGCGGGAGGGTGTCCTCCTCGACGGCAAGGGAGTGATAGCGGGTGGCCGTGAACGGGTCCGGCAGCTCGTGCAGCACACCCGCCCCGTCGTGGTGCACCTCGCTGGTCTTGCCATGCAGCAGCTCGGGCGCCCGGCTGACCGTCGCACCGTGGGCGACGGCGATCGCCTGGTGGCCCAAACACACGCCGAGCAGGGGGAGGCCGCGCTCCTCACAGGCCCCGACCATCGCTATCGAACAGCCGGCGTTCTCGGGGATACCCGGGCCGGGGCTGAGCAGGACACCGTCGTAGCCGGCCAAGTCGTCCGGGCCGACCTCGTCGTTGCGGCGAACGACAGTCTGCGCGCCGAGCTGGCCGAGGTACTGCACCAGGTTGAACACGAAGCTGTCGTAGTTGTCGACGACCAGGACCAGAGCCACCCGCCGAGGTTACTTCGCCAGCGCCCGTGCCATAGAGCTCAGCCTGGCGGCGAGGGGGGCGGTCGGTCAGTGGGACGGCGGCGGGCTCGCCGCGTTCTGCGTGGCTCCCGAGGGCGACGGGGCCGGGCCCGAGGTGCCGTCCACCGTGACGTTCTGGAACGGCAGAAGCGGCTCTACCCGCGGAAAGACCAGCAGCATCAGGACAGCCACGACCCCGCCGAGCAGAACCAGGCTGCCAAACAGCTTGCCGGGCAGCCCGCCTGGCAGTGTGCGCCAGATCCAGCCGTACATTGCGCGCCTCCCTCAGTCCAACGCCGCGGGGCGGATGCCCGGGCCTTTGGGCAGGCTCTCTACCAGCGTGCCCCGCAGAATCAGCCGGGTGCTGGCCGAGTACTTCGGATTGCACGTCGTGAGCGTAAGCAACCGTTCCTTCGGGACGTCGCCGCGCTTGCCGGGGACGGGATAGGTGACCTCGATCGCGCTCGGCTGCACCACCTGCTGGCCGGTCACCCGGTAGGTGAACCAGCTCGTTCGGGTCTCCAGCACGACCAGGTCACCGGCCTTGACCTCGTCGAGCCGGTTGAACGGCGCCTTGTACGTCGTCCGGTGCCCGCTGATCACGGTGTTCCCGAGCCCGCCAGGAAGTGCGGTGCCCGGATAGTGGCCCGGGCCGTCCTTGAGGGCCTCGGTGCCGACGCCCTCGACGACGATGAAGTGATAGCCCCGGCCGAGCCGCGGGAGGTAGATCTGGGCGAGGGCGTCCCCGATCGGCGGGACCGTGCGCACCGGCTTACCGGCGACGACCGGCTGCGGAGCGCTGAACTGCTTCTGCAGCCTGGTCTGTTGCTTGGCGGTGTAAAACCCGGTGAAGGACAGCTCGTAGACGCAGAACAGCAGGACGACCAAACCGAACGTGATCAGCAGCTGGCCGGTGCCGCGCAAGAAAGTGCGGATCGCGGCCCCAGGACCACTCATCCGGTCGCGTTCACATGGGTGAGATCCAGCGGGCCGTCGTACGCCGGGATCTTCAGGCTCTTGACATCGCGCACCGCGTACCGCAACCCGGCATCGCGCACGAACTGCTTGAAGACGATGACTCCCGGTTCGGCCTCCAGCGAGGCCCGCAGCGAGTCGCGGTCACCGATGGCCGTCACGATGAACGGGGGGCCGTAGACCCGGCCGTGCAGGACGACGGTGTTGCCCACGCAACGCACGGCGCTCGTGCTGATGACCCGCTCGCCCATCAACGTCATCGCTTCGGCGCCCCCCGCCCAGAGCGCGTTGACCACCGCCTGAAGGTCCTGCTGGTGGACGACCAGATCGTCGGGGTTGCTTGAAGCGGGGGCCCCGCCTGCGGGCGGGGTGGGGGCATCGTCCAGCGCGACGGACAGCCCCAGCCCGCTCATCGCGGTGAGGCCCGCTGCCGACGCGATCCCGGCGCCCCGGGCCTGCTCGGCGGCCACCCGCGAGTCGCCCGCTGCCGCCGTCTGACCTGCGGCGGCCACGCTTCGACGGAGCCCGGCGGCGACCTTCTCGCGGGCGAGGACCTCGTCCCGCTGCTTGCCGACCAGGCCGGCGAGGTCGGAACGGCTGGCCCGCAGGTCGGTGCCCTGCGCGGTGGAGGCTGACAGGGCGAACAGCAGGCCCGCGCCAAGCACGGTGAGCGGCACGGCCAATCGCCAGGCGTTCGGTCGCCGGCCGACGTTGGCCACAGCTCCTCCTCAACTGCACGGCGGTCGCTAACTCCGTGGGCCGCTGGCGATACGCTAATGCCAAGTCGCTCCGGTCTCCCGCAGCGCACTCACCGACCCGTCCCGCTGGACGTGACCCGCCCTGGAGGCGACATCCCCGAGTCCAAGAAGCGGAAGAGGCGGGTCTACACCGCACCGTTGGCGCCGGGCGCGATCGCCAAGAAGCGTCGTCCGAGCCCGGTCTGGCTGGCGCCGCTGATGCTCGTGCTGTTCGGCGTCGGTATCGCGTGGCTGGTCGTGTTCTACCTGACCAACGGCGGCATGCTCGGGATTCCCGGCGTCAACGCGCTGGGCAACGCCAACCTGCTCGTGGGCTTCGCCTTCATCATCGGCGGATTCGGCATGTCCACCCAGTGGCGCTAACCAGTCTGTGACGGCGTCTAAACAGTCCGTGACGGCGCTCCGTGTCGGGACGTGCGTCTGTTCCGCACCGCTCATGACACTGCTGTCATTCATCCCCAGGAGATGTCCACACTGTGGATGACCACACGGTTGGGCTACCAGAGGCCAACCAACCGGGCTGCCCACAGGCTGGGGCAGTGGACGCCGCTACCAGCCTGACCATTGCCCCGCCCCGCCACGTCACCGTCCTGCTCGGCGCTCTGGTTGCCGCCATGATCGTGACCGTCGCCTTCGCTGATCCCGCCGGGCAGCTGCTCGCGGTCCCCGCCGCCGCGGTGGCGAGCCTGCTCATCGCTCGCGACCTGCTGCTGGGTCCGGTCCTTCAGGCAGACGCCGAAGGCCTCAGTGTGCTCTCCGGGTGGCGCCGGGTGCGCGCCCCCTGGTCGGAGGTGGAGTCGATGACGGTCCGCGTCGACCGCCGGGCCCCCATGCTCGACCTGGATCTCGGCGCGACGGTCATCGTGCTCGGGCGGACCCGGTTGGGTCAGTCCCCGACGGAGGTGCTGGCAGCGCTGCAGTCCGTGCGGCCGCCGGACCGCTAGCGCCCCCGGCTCAGGCGGTAAGCGCAGCGGTGCGGGCGCTGACGAGAACGACCAACAGGACGAGGACGCCGACGCAGGCGCCGGCTTGCACTGTCGTACGTCGTGGGCCAGCGGGAGCGTAGGCGTAGGCAACAGCGATCGCGGCCCCCGTCGCCAGGCCGCCGATGTGGGCCCGCCAGTCGATGATGGGCACGGCGAAGGTGATGACCAGGTTGATCACCAGCAGCGTGACGATCGCCCCGGTCTGGCCCCCGAGGCGCCGAACGACGACGTAGTACGCGCCGAACAGACCGAAGATCGCACCTGAGGCGCCGACCCCGATCTGGTGGGGGTCGGAAAGCAGCATGGACAGCGTCGACCCGCCGAGCGCGGACAGCAGATAGAGCGCGAGGAACCGCGTCCGGCCCAAGGCCCGTTCCAGGATGGGCCCGATCTGCACGAGCGCGAACATGTTGGCAAAAAGGTGGAACAGGCCGGCGTGCAGGAAGGCCGCCGTCAGCAAGCGGTAGTAGGCCCCGTCCGCAACGCCCTGGTATACCGTGCCGTCCTGCAGCGCGACCGTGCTGGCCAGGTCACCGAACTTCAGGTCCAGGTTGGGCACGACCAGACCGACGGCGTAGACCGCCACGCAGGCCACGATCAGGCCGGTGGACACCTTTGCGTCGGCGGTCAACCGCCCGCCGAAGGCGGTCCGCGCTGACCGGACCCCTTTGCCGCCCGCACGGACGTCGTCGGGGCACTGGAACCCTACCGACGCCGCGATCATGCAGTCAGGGCAGATCGGCCGCTCGCACCGGTTGCAGCGGACGTAGGTCTCGCGGTCCGGGTGGCGGTAGCAGGTCGGAACAGGAGCGCTGTCGGGCTCGGTCAGGAGCTCGTGTCCTCGACAGTGACCGAGTTGATCACCACGTCGGTGACGGGCCGGTCGTTGCGGCCGGTAGGCGTCGCGGCGATCGCGTCCACGACGTCGCGCGACGTCTGGTCCGCCACCTCGCCGAAGATGGTGTGCTTGGCCGTGAGATGGGTCGTGTTGGCGACCGTGATGAAGAACTGCGAGCCATTGGTGCCCGGGCCGGCGTTGGCCATCGCAAACAGGTAGGGCTTTGTGAAGGCCAGCTCGGGGTGGATCTCGTCCTTGAAGCGGTAGCCCGGACCACCGGTACCGGTGCCGAGCGGGTCGCCACCCTGGATCATGAAACCGCTGATGACCCGGTGGAAGACGGTCCCCGGGTAGAGCGGGCCGGCGGCCTTGCTGCCCGTGCGCGGGTCGGTCCACTCCCCGGTGCCGTCGGCGAGCCCGACGAAGTTCTGCACCGTCTTGGGCGCATGGTCGGGAAACAGCTGCACCCGGACGTCGCCGAGGGTGGTGTGCAGGGTGGCGTAGAGCTCGCGAGCCACGCGAGGGCCTCTTTCTGTCGAGGGGCGAAGCAGTCTGCTCCGGCTGGGTTGCGGGCACCGAGTCTGCCACGACGCCGCACGCCGCGAAGCCGCACCTCCTCGTGCGAGGCTGAACGCCTGCTGCGAGCGGCCAACAGCACAGGAGGTCACAGTGATGAGCACCAGCATCGTCGCGAACGCAGGTGTGCTGCTTGCGCAGAGCGGCACCCGCGCCAGCGCGGCGTACGACGCCCTGCGGGGTGGTCCGGTCGGTCCGCCGCTGGCCGTCCGCCGTTGGCCCTGGGCGGCGCTCGCGGCTGTCCTGGGCGCACTCGCGGGGGCGGCCGTGGTGCTGGTAGTGCGACGGGTCGTCGGCGCGGATGCCCCGGACTCCCAAGAGCCGGAACAGCTGCGCGCGGTCGTCGACCGTGGCCCGGCCGCGCAGCCGGCTGACCGGGGGCCAGCTCGGGACTAGCTGCGCGGAGAGGGCGGGGCCGGCCCCGGCACCGAGGTCGGCGAGCTGCCGGACGGCCCGGGAGTCGGCTGCGCAGGACGGCCGAGCCGCTGCGTCACGGCGCGGCGTAGCAGCGCGTCGACCTGCGCTTCGGGCGGCACGCCCGCGGAGACGCTCGTGCAGTCGCGGCCGGCGCTCTTGGAGGCGTAGAGCGCGTCGTCCGCGGCGCGCACCAGGGTGTCCGCATCGCCGGCGTGGCTCGGATAGGTCGCGACGCCGGCACTGGCCGTGATCGGGGCGACCGACACAGCGGTGGAGACGGCCCGGCGCAGCCGCTCGGCGATCTGCCTCGCCTCGTCGGGGCCGCAACCCGGCAGCACAACCGCGAACTCCTCGCCGCCGTAGCGGGCAGGAGTGTCGAAGTCGCGGCACTCGACGGTCAGCGCCGCTGCGACGTTGCGTAGCACCTCATCGCCAGCCTGATGGCCGTGCTCGTCGTTCAGCCGCTTGAAGTGGTCGATGTCCAGCATGACCAAGCTCAGGTACTCCGCGCTCCGGGTCGCCCGGGCGACTTCGCGCTCAAGGGTCGACTCGAAAGTTCGCCGGTTGGCAATCTTGGTCAGGCCGTCGGTCGCCGCCAGGCTCTGCACCTGCTCGAGCAGCCACGCGTTACGCAACGCAAGAGCGGCGTACGACGACGACCGCTCAAGCCCGGACACGACGCGGCGCGAGATCTTGACCCGGGCCCGGGACGACGACCTCGACGCCTGCTCCAGGACGAGGGCCCCCATCGCCCGGCCCTCGGCCGACAGCGGCACGACCACGAGGTTGCGCGCCCCAGGGAGCAGCGTGGACAGCCACGCGTCGTCCTCGGCATCGAGGTCTTCGACCAGCACCGTCTCGTGGGTCTGCGCAGCCTGTGCGACGGCAGCTGACGAGCCGGCCCGACCGGGACGGCGGGCGATCTGGTCGTCCAGCCCGAACGAGGCGAGCAGAGGCAGCTGCCCGTCCGGACCGGCCACCACGACGCCGCGCTGGAAACCGAAGGACTCGACGGCCGAATCCAGCAACGCACGGGCCACGCTGGCGGAGTCAGTGGTGCGCTCGAGCTGCTCGGCCAGCTCGGTGAGCGCCTCCAGGTCGATCCGACGGCGGCGCAGCTCGCGCTCGTTGACCGCGGACAAGGCGGAGGTGGACACGGCGACCAGCCACAGCACCACGACGAACACGACGACGTGCTGCTCCTGCGAACCGGTGCCGGGAACGCGTACGTCGGTCGTGACGAGGACGCCGCCGCGCTGGCCGTTGTAGACGGTCACCAGCAGCAGCGAGTGCCACATCGCCAGTTTCAGGCCGGTCCGGTAGGAGGCGAGCAGCGCGACGGCGCCCAGGTGCAGCAGCACCGCGTAGCGCAGCGGACTGGT
>JANLPD010000563.1:0-2037 GCA_031367045.1 Frankiales bacterium
CACCCGCCAGCGACAACTGAGTCGTTTGGGCAGCCGGGCCTACTGCGGGCAGAGCTGCGGCTGCGTGCTGCAACTGGCCAAGCACCGGCACCGCAGCCAGACTCACCACCCCAGCCAGCAGACTCCGGCGTGACACCCCACCCCCCGACGGCGCTTCACACGCCTCGCCATCGCCGCTTGGCTCCGTCGTCACCACCTTCGACGTGTTCCGCCACAGAGCCATGAGATCCTCCGTCTGCCACTCGCCGGTCTGACCCACGCAGTGGACACGACCGACCTTAGGAGAATCTTGGGCCGCCCATAGTCGTACGACCCCAGCATGGGTTCGCGGGGACAGAGCCTTCGCCACAGGACACCCTGGCCCATGCAGGAACGTTGCGTGGTCATGGCAATCAGTCGATCCGGTCCGTCTGTGAACGCAACTGACCTGGCAGCGTCAGGAGGTAGTCCTGGCGCGATGTCGAGCCACAATGCACTTTTCGCCCAACCGCATCCCACTGGGCAAGTTATTGTCGTCTACCGGCTTGAAAGCGTAGATGCCTGTTGGCCTAAGGGCGGTCGGGACGCTGCGCGCGCGGGTCTGAAGCAGGCACTGAGCGCCCAGCTGGCGCCGGGGGCCTGCTCGGGCCACCCACGATTCCGTGCAAGATGCTGCTGGACCTGGCGGTCGCCATCGCGCTGGGCGGTGACTGCCTGACGGACCTGGTGGTGGTGCGGACGCAGCCGGACCTGTTCGAACACGTCACCTCGTACACAACGGTGTCCCCGTTGATCGCGCCGCTCGCTATTGCTGCCCCGCCCACGCTGGTTGGGCTGCGCGCGGCGCGGGCGGCCGCGCCCGGCAGCGGGTCTGGCAGCTGCACCCGCGGGTCGCCGACGACGGCCATGTCGTGATCATCTCGGCGTCACGATCGTGCTGGCGCACTCGCAGAAACAGGCGGCACCCGACCTGGAGGCGCATCGTCGGCTTCGGTCGCCACGCCCACGTCCCGGATCATCAACGCCCTGGCGACGCTGCCCAAGCAGGCATGGCGTGCGGCGATGGAACCGACGGGTAGCCGCCTGAGTGCGGGTAGGTCGCCGAGTCACAGACACCAGCGGCCGACCAAGAGCCTGCGCCGAAAGGGGGATGCCGGTGATCGCCCGCCGCGAACGGCCGCACCCCGGAGCGTAGCTACGGATTACCGACGCCGATGGCTGGTGGCTCGCCATCTTCGCGACCATGGTTCCCCCGCGCCGGGGTCGGCGGGCACGAGCTGCTGCACCGCCAGCGAGCCCGGGCTGAGGATCAGGGATCCGCTGCCTGACACCGGGCTTCGCCACCTGCCCGCTGCGGGAGTTCGCCGCGAACGAGGTCTGGCCAGAACTCGTCGCTCGCGCCGCGGACCTGCTTCCCTTGACCCAGCACCGTGCGCGACCACATTCCGGCCCGGAGCTGAAAACCAAGTGGCTACGCCTGCAGCTGCTGAACAGCGCCGGCCGCGCATCGTGCGCACCGACCGACGGGACCTGGTGCGAGTAACCGCGGCTGTCCCTGAGCAGCGACCTTGCTCATCGGCCACGACCGGCTCGTGAGGCTCACCATCTGAGTGCTTGGACCGCTCCGACACCAGAGCCTCGAAGACCGCCACCGACGCGGCGATCAAGCACGGCAGGCCGACGGCGAACACCCGCACCCACCCAGGTCCACGCCCGGAACAAGATCACGAGAGATCGGGTGCAGTGGGGTGGTGTTGCTGCTGGTCAGTTGTGTGTGACGTTGAGCGATAGGAGCGTCTCGGCGGCGCTGTGATCTTGATTTTCTACCAGCAGGGTGACGGTGTATTGGCTGTTTTTTAATGTGACGGGGATCGCGTCGGGTGCGTTGGTGCTGAATCCGTGAGCGGTGTACATGTGAACCGCGGCCCGTTTAACGTCTGGTGCTGAACCGGTGGCGAGGATCAACATCGACCACCGGCCAGCTGCTCCAGCGACGCTTTGTACTGTCCCGGCTGGAATTGGAAGGGCAGCTGGGAAGCCTGCGGGCAGGCCCACGGC
>JANLPD010000596.1:0-6852 GCA_031367045.1 Frankiales bacterium
GCTCCGAACTGCTGACCGTGACGATCATCAAGATCGCATACATCATTTCTCGTAACAACTGTTTCTGCGTCGTCGCTACGACGGCGTCGACCCTGTCACGGGTCGAGAACGCCGACGATGGCGTCGGCCGGCCCATCGCGCGCTGACGTGCGATATCAGCCGCAAATGGGACGATTCAGCGCGCTCGGCAGCGTCGACTGAATTGTCCGCCGTGACCATTCTGCGGGCACTCGGGGAACTTCACCGACCGGAACTTGCTCTGACCGGTGAGTTGTTGGCGGAGGCGGACGGGAATCGAACCCGCCAGCGACGGGTGCCGCCGCTCACCGGTTTTGAAGACCGGGGCGCCCACCAGGAACGCGTACGCCTCCGGGCTTGACGCTAGCCGCAACCCGTTAGCGTTGGGGCATGACCACCACCGCGATCCGCCTGACCCAGTTCGCGCAGGGCGGCGGCTGCGCCTGCAAGATCCCCCCCGGTGAGCTCGAGAAGGTCGTCCGGGGGCTGCAAGGTGATCGTTCCCCTGATCTGCTCGTCGGCCTCGACGACGGCGACGACGCGGCAGTCATCCGGATCGACGAGCACACCGCCGTCGTCACCACCGCTGACTTCTTCACCCCCGTCGTTGATGACGCCTACGACTGGGGGCGCATCGCCGCAGCCAACGCCCTCTCGGACATCTACGCGATGGGCGGCCGCCCGCTCGTCGCGGTCAACCTGCTGGCCTGGCCCCGCGACGCCCTCCCCCTGGAGCTGCTCACCGAGGTCTTGCGCGGTGGCCTCGACGTCGCGCGGGAGGCGGCCTGCACTGTCGGTGGGGGCCACAGCATCGACGGGCCCGAGCCGACGTACGGCATGGCGGTGACCGGCCTGGTCGACCCTGACCTCCTGCTGCGCAACGACGCGGCGGTCGCCGGCCTGCCGCTGACCCTGACCAAGCCGCTCGGGGTCGGGGTGCTCAACAACCGCCACAAGGGCACCGGCGAGGTCTTTCCGCAGGCGATCGCGAGCATGACCGCCCTCAACCGGGACGCCGGACAGGCTGCGGTCGCAGCCGGCGCCCGGGCGGCTACCGATGTCACCGGCTTCGGCCTGCTGGGCCACCTGTTCAAGATGATGCGTGCCAGCGGGACGGCGGCGGTCCTCCACGCCGACGCAGTGCCCTACCTCGAGGGAGCCCGGGAGGCGCTGCGCGACGGCTACGTCTCAGGGGGCACCCGCCGCAACCTCGAGTGGGTCGCCCCCCACCTGTCCAGCAGGTACGACGAGGACGAGCTCCTTCTGCTCGCTGATGCGCAGACCAGCGGCGGTCTGCTCGTGGTGGGAGAGGTCCCTGGCTTTCCCGTCATCGGCGAGGTGGTCATCCACCGGGACGTCTTCATCGAGGTCCGTTAGCCGCATCCTCGGGGTCAGTCCGCCGCAGATCGCTTGCGCGCCAACCGCTCCCGTTGCGGGATGACGACGTACTTCGGGTCCTTGGCGCTCTCCTGTCCCGCTTCGAAGATGCCGAAGCGGGTGCACGCGGACCCCGCGACGAGCGACGCACCTGACAGCGCTGACAGCACCCGGCTCCGATGGCCGACCACCGCGCCGACGGCTCCAGCAGTCGTGAGCGCCCGGCTCAGGCGCATCAGCTGTCCGGCCCTGCCAGCGTGTAGCGGCTCGGCTGTCAGGCCCATTGCCTGCTCCATCCGGTGCTGGACGGCGAGCTCCAGCACGGCGCCGCCAACCGCGAGCCGGCGGGCCGGCCCGCTCTCGCGCAGCGGGGCCACCACGAGGGCAAGCCCTCCGGACGCGCCGGCAGCCGACCCGACGAAGACAAACGGCAGGTGCTCGTGCGCGTCGTGCCACGTCGGCGTCGCGGTGTCCGACAGCAGCACGGCGGTGTAGGCGGCCACCACGGGCGCCACCGCCGCGGCCAGCAGCCCGGCCGGCCGGGCGCCCCGCGCCAGCAGCCGCCCGGGCAGCCTTCGTCGTAGCACCTGCGGGGTGAGCTCGGCGATGCCGGCCAGCGCGACCATCGGGCCGTACGCCGACAGGACCCAGGTCCCGACCGACATGGGCGACGTGGGCTTGGCGACCCGCAACATGTTGAGGAAGCGCTCAGGCCGGCCAAGGTCATGAACCAGCGCCGCCAGGCTGGCCGTGATGGCGCCAAGAGCGGTGATCCTCGCGGAGCGCCGAAGGACCGACCGGTCGGTCAGATCGGCGCCGGCGCCCAGCAGGGAAGAACCGGCGGCGAGCCCGCCCAGGAAAAGGTAAGCCGGGATGTCCTTCTCCCAGGGCGAGGCCTTGAGGATCGGGCGGCCGTAGTAGGAGCTGAAGACGGCGTCCGGCACCATCTGGTGCTCGTCGCGCCGCCGGCCGCCGCCCTTGCGCCGCCGCCCACCTGCCTGGCCGACGAGACCCTGGTGGCCGATGTCCGAAGAGGCAGTCACGGCGCGCCGCCGCCGAAGACTGCGACCGCACCGGCGAGCAGGGTGAGCGCCGCGAGCCCGGCCTTCTTCCACATCTGCAGCAGGTCCTTGGTCGTCACGACGGGATCCGGCGGGAGGCCATAGACCTCCGGCTCGTCCAGCAACAGGAAGAAGGCCCCCATGCCGCCGACCCCATCAGCCTCGTCGTGCCCGTAGAGCTTTGCGTCGTGCACTCCCGCGGCCTGCAGCGCCTCGACCCGCGCCTGCGCGCGCCCGCGTAGCTCGTCCAGGTCGCCGTACTGGATCGACTGCGTCGGGCACGCGGTGGCGCAGGCCGGCTGCAGGCCGTCACCGATGCGGTCGTAGCACAGCGTGCACTTCTGGGCGATACCGACGTTCTTCGTGACGCCCTTCTCGCCGATGCGGCGGTCGATGACCCCGAACGGACAGGCCGGGACGCAGTAGCCACAGCCGTTGCAGATGTCGTCCTGGACCACGACGGTGCCGAACTCGGTCCGGAACAGCGATCCCGTCGGGCAGACGTCCAGGCAGGCCGCGTCCGTGCAGTGCTTGCAGACGTCGCTCTCCATCAGCCACCGGAAGTCGGCCCGTCCGGTGCCCTCGGCCCCGGGCAGCGTCGTCGACGGCATGCCGAGGTCGACGACCCCGCTCAACTGTGAGCCCACGGGCTTGGGCTGCTCGACGAACGCGACGTGCCGCCAGGTGCTCGCTCCGAGCTGGCCGGTGTTGTCGTAGGACGAGCCGAGCAGGTCCAGGGTGCCGTCGGCGGGGACGGCGTTCCACTCCTTGCAGGCCACCTCACAGGCCTTACAGCCGATGCACACCGAGGTGTCGGTGAAAAAGCCCTTGCGGGCAGGCGGTTCGACCCACCCGGCGTTGCGGGCGGGATCGCTCACGACAGCTCCTTGTCTGGCCGGGTGAGGCGGGTCTGGCCGGTCTCCACCGTGATCCCCGCCCTGCTGCGGTAGTCCTCCACCAGGCGCAGGAGCGCTTGCCCCCGGGGGCGTCGCCCGGGGCGGATGTCGCAGCTGGCCACCTTCGACTCCTGGATGTGCACGTTGGCATCAAGGGAAAGCCCGAACAGGTCGTTCGCGCTGTCACCGCTGACGATCGCGTCGCCACCGACGCCCCAGTGGTAGGGCAGCCCGACCTGGTGCACAACCTTGCCGGCCACCCGCAGCGGGACGACCCGGTCCGTTACCAGCACCCGCGCCTCGATGGCAGTCCTGGCCGTGACGATCGTGGCCCAGCCCAGGTGCTCCAGGCCGCGCTCGAGAGCGTGCTCCGGCGACACCTCGCAGAACATCTCCGGCTGGAGCTCGGCCAGATAGGGCAGCCAGCGGCTCATGCCCCCCGCCGTGTGGTGCTCGGTCAGCCGGTAGGTCGTGAAGACATAGGGGAAGACCTCCGCACCGATCTCTCCGGCCGAGGGGTTCTGCAGGTTGTCCTTGCGCTTGAAGATCTGGCGTGTCGGGTTGGCCTGTTGCGTGTAGAAGGGGTTGCGGACCGGTGACTCGGCCGGCTCGTAGTGGGCCGGCATCGGGCCGTCGAGCAGGCCGCTCGGCGCATAGAGCCAGCCCTTGCCGTCCGCCTGCATGATGAAAGGGTCGTCGCCGTCCAGCGCTTCTGGGCCCGAGGCACCGTCCGGGTGGCGGTATGACGGAGCCTTGCCCAGCGGGAAGTCGGGCACGTCGTGGCCGACCCACTTGTGGGTTTGTTCGTCCCACCACACGAGAGCCTTGCGCTCACTCCACGGTCGGCCCTGCGGGTCAGCCGAGGCGCGGTTGTACAGCTGGCGACGGTTCTGCGGCCAGGCCCACCCCCACTCGGCGGCGACCCAGTCCTGTTCGTGGCCGGGCTTGCGGCGGGCGGCCTGGTTGACACCGCCGTTGTAGACACCCGTGTAGATCCAGCAGCCACCGCTGGTCGAGCCATCCGCCTTCATATCGGCGAACGTGCTCAGCAGCTGACCTGCCCGATCCCCGGTGAGATGGGCGCCGTTGATCTCCTGCAGCACCGCCTCGGCGGCGGGCTCCCCTGCTGCGTCCACGGGGTAATCCCAAGTCAGCTCGAGCAGGGGCCGATCCCGCTCGAGGGTCGACGCCGCCAGCCGGGCACGCAGCTTCTGGCCCAGCAGGTAGAAGAACTGCAGCTCGCTGCGGCAGTCCTGCGGCGGGTCGACCGCCTTGTGATGCCACTGCAGCATTCGCTGGGTCTGCGTGAAGGAGCCGCTTTTCTCGGTGTGCGCCGCTGCCGGGAAGAAGAAGACCTCGGTGCCGATGTCCTCGGTCCTGAGCTCACCGGTCTCGATCTCCGGCGAGTCCTTCCAGAACGTCGCGGACTCGATCATGTTGAGGTCGCGGACGACAAGCCACTTGAGGTGGGCCATCCCCAGTCGCTGCAACTTTCCGTGCGCTGAGCCGACCGCTGGGTTCTGCCCGAGCAGAAAGTAGCCCTCGACCTTGTCGTCGAGCATGTCGAGCACGGTCTGGTAGGTCCCGTGGTCGCCGGTGATCCGCGGCAGGTAGTCGAAGCAGAACCCATTGTCCTTGGTCGCGTTGTCGCCCCACCACGCCTTGAGCAGGCTCACGGTGTAGGCATCGGCATCGGTCCAGAAACCCTTCTGGCCAGGGCTGCGGATGGCGTCGAGATAGGCCTCGAAGTTGTCGTCCGGTCCGGCTTTGGGCATCGGGAGATAGCCGGGCAGCAGGTTGAACAGGGTCGGGATGTCCGTTGAGCCTTGGATCGACGCGTGCCCCCGCAAAGCCAGGATGCCGCCTCCAGGACGCCCCATGTTGCCCAGGAGCAGCTGGATGATCGCTGAGCCGCGGATGTACTGCACGCCGACGCTGTGGTGGGTCCACCCGACGCTGTAGACCCAGCAGGTGGTGCGCTCCCGGCCGCTGTTGGCCGTCACCGCCTCGCATACCTGCAGGAAGAGGTCCTCAGGCACCCCGCACGTATCGCCAACCATCTTCGGTGTGTAGCGGGCGTAGTGCCGCTTGAGCACCTGGAAGACGCAGCGCGGGTGCGCAAGCGTCGGGTCCTTCGCCGGCTCGCCGTGCCTGACCGACGCCCCGTGGCTGCCGAACTCCCGGCCCCCGCTGGACGAACCGTCGTCGGACATTCCCTCGTAGTGCCAGGAGCGCGCGTCGTAGGTCGCCGTCTCGGCGTCGTAGCCGCTGAACAGCCCGTCCAGGTCCTCGGTGTCGCGAAAGTCCTCGCGGACCAGGAAAGAGGCGTTGGTGTAGGCGACGACATAGTCGTGAAAGTGCTTGTCGTTGCTGAGGATGTAGTTGACCACCCCGCCGAGGAACGCGATGTCCGAGCCGGCACGCAGCGGGACATGGGTGTCGGCGACAGCAGAGGTCCGGGTGAACCGCGGGTCGATATGGATCACCTTGGCGCCACGCGCCTTCGCTTCCATCACCCACTGGAAGCCGACCGGGTGGCACTCGGCCATGTTGGAGCCCTGGATGACGATGCAGTCAGAGTGCTGCAGGTCCTGCAGGAAGGTCGTGGCTCCGCCGCGGCCGAACGAGGCCCCCAAACTGGGGACGGTGGAACTGTGTCATATGCGCGCCTGGTTCTCGATCTGCACGGCGCCCAGCGCCGTGAACAACTTCTTGATCAGGTAGTTCTCCTCGTTGTCCAGAGTCGCCCCTCCGAGGCTGGCCAGCCCCAGCGTCCGGCGCACCTTCTGCCCCTGGTCGTCGACGTCCTGCCAGGTGCGATCGCGCGACTCGACGATCCGGTCGACCACCATGTCGACGGCCTGGTCGAGCGGGAGGTCCTCCCAGTCGGTGCCGAACGGACGCCGGTAGCGCACCGTCCGGGCGCGACCGGGGCTGTTGACGAGCTGCTCGCTCGCCGAGCCCTTCGGGCAGAGCCGACCCCGCGAGACGGGCGAGTCGGGGTCGCCCTCGATCTGGACGACCTTCTCGTCCTTGACGAAGACCTTCTGCCCGCACCCGACCGCGCAGTAGGGACAGATGCTCTGCACCACCCGGTCAGCCGTCGCCGTGCGCGGTCGCTGCTCCCGGGTGTGCGCGCTCTGCGCTGCGGCCCCGCGGCCGAAAGGGTCGTCGCCGGTCAGCTGACGCACGACCGGCCACGACATGAACACCTTGCGCACGTCCACGCGCACCTCCCCTCGGCCCCGCTACCCAACGCTGTCCGGCGTACTCCCGCAACTCGACACGGCGGGTGCGGCTGGCGGTTCTTACCGTGCGAAGGTATGCGGGTGGGACGGACGACCGCACGGCGCAAGGTGCTCCGCCTCGGCGGGCCGACCGAGATAGAGCGGCCCGACACCCTGGTCGTCGAGGAACCGCTGGAGATCCGGGTCGGGGGCACGGCCCTAGCCGTGACGATGCGGACCCCCGGTGATGACATGGATCTCGCCGCCGGCTTC
>JANLPD010000623.1:0-1551 GCA_031367045.1 Frankiales bacterium
GCTTGGCTGATCCGGCCGTGCAGCCGTTCGGTCTGTTTGCACAACGCGGTGAGGTGGGTTTGCAGACCGTAGATGGACAGCTCGCTGACCGGCTGTTCGACGGCGGTGTCGACCGCGACGGCCAACCCCAGACCCTCGTCATGGTAGGAACGCATGTTCGAAGAGTATCCGACAGGTCAGACAATACCGGGCTGTCCACAGGCAGTTCCACGGTCCAGATTTGGTCAGTACGAGGATGCTGCTGCGCGCACCGGCGGGAGGTGCCCGCACCTGTGACAGCTGCGCCGAAGGTCACGCGGCCGAACGGGTGGGTGCTCGCAGATGACTTCGGCCGGAAGCCGCGGGGAAATACGAGAAGTTCACGTCCATTTGGACTTCTGCCAGAAGTACCCACGCCTGATAGAGCAGTTCTGACGTGGTTTATCGCAGCGACATCAAGCTGGACGACTCAAGGTGTTCGCGCTTGCTGAGCCAGCCGGTCTGGCCGAGTTTGCCGGAGCGCACCCGACGCTGACGGCGAGGACTGGGGCGATCGCGCACCTGAAGGTCCCGGCGCTGGTCGGGGCGATGGTGGCTGGGGCGGACCATATCGGCCACTCCGATCTGCTGCGGCACGCAGCGATGCGCCGGCTGTTCGTTGGGGTTCGGACACCGTCCACGCTCGCGTAGTTCCTGCGTTCGTTCACCTTCAATCATGATGGCTCGGTGCGTCGGTGGGCAAGGCACGGCGACCCGAAGGAGGTCGAGTACGGCAGGATCGATGCGTGACCTGGTCCTGGCTCCTCGGCAGCTACAGCGAGCAGATCGTGGCGACGGGACGACAACCGGTGCTGCTGTTGCTCGTCGGTCTCGGATCAGGCTTTGGCTTCATAAGAACCAGCACGCGGCTCATCCGGGCGCAAGTGCCTTGGTGGCCAAGGAACGTCTCCGCGGGCGGGGTGCACCTGCACCACGAGTTCTTCGGTGTGCTGCTGATGCTGGCTGCTGGCGCTGGAGGCTTTGCGGGCGTCACGGTCCAGCCGTGGCGGGAGCTGCTTGCCTTCGTGTTTGGGGTCGGGGCAGGTCTGGTCCTAGACGAGTTCGCGCTCCTCCGGCACCTGCGGGACGTGTACTGGAGCGAACAGGGGCGCAGGTCGATCGACGCCGTGATCGTGGCGGTCGGCCTGACCGGGATGCTGCTGGTGCGGGCGCTGCCGTTCGGGCTGGGGGACATCAGCAGCGGTGAGAAGTCGGCGCGCTGGCTAGTCGTCTCCGTTTGCGCGATAAACCTGAGTCTGACTGCGGTGACTGCGGCAAAGGGAAAGCCGTGGATGGCGCTGGCCAGCGTCTTCGTTACAGCGATCGGCGTGATCGGGGCGGTGCGGCTAGCGACACCGCAGAGCCCATGGGCCAGGCGCCGGTACGGCCGGGAGGCGCTCGAGCGCGCCGCGCGTCGGTCGGCACCCTGGACTTGGCGAAAGCAGCGCCTGATCAGCCTGATCGGTGGTTCACCGACGCCGGCGCACCCGCCGATTGCCGACGGGCAACACGTCAACTGATGCCGCGACGCCG
>JANLPD010000625.1:0-2301 GCA_031367045.1 Frankiales bacterium
GCTTGGCTGATCCGGCCGTGCAGCCGTTCGGTCTGTTTGCACAACGCGGTGAGGTGGGTTTGCAGACCGTAGATGGACAGCTCGCTGACCGGCTGTTCGACGGCGGTGTCGACCGCGACGGCCAACCCCAGACCCTCGTCACTGTAGGAACGCATGTTCGAAGAGTAGCCGACAGGTCCGACAATATCGGGCTGTCCACAGGCAGTTCCACGGTCCAGATGTGGTCAGTACGAGGCTGGCTGCTGCGCGCACCGCCGGGAGGTGCCCGCACACCTGTGACAGCCGGACCGAAGGACACGCTGCCGAACGGGTGGGTGCTCGCAAATGACGTCGACCGGGGGCCAGGCGTGGCTCTGGATTCGTCGCCCGACTGGGCCCGTACGAATAGTCATCCCTCACCCAGGCGGTGCGTCGCCGACGAGGCGTAAGACGTGCGCGTTGACAGGATGCCCTGCCCCGCGACCGTTCGGTGTCGTCGGCAGTCAGCACGCCCTGGCGTGCGCAGCCCCGGCCGGGTTGGGTGGGTCGCCTGCCGGTCGGGCCCCGCCACGATCGGTGCACCGTGCTGTCCCGATCCCAGGGGCTGGTCACGATGAGCGAAGGGCAGGTCAAAGTGCTCAAGTAATTCAAAGCTGGAAAACCGACGCTGTCCGACCAGCTGCGGGCTCAGTAGGGACTCATGGAGCAACGTGTTTGGAGTGACCCGGCGAGCCTGCTGTGGGACAACATCAACTACTCGCCTATTAGCGCAGGTCGAGGTCGCCGGCCGGCGGGCCGGAGATCACCCCCGGCAGGCCCGAGGTCACCCCCGGCATACCCGGGCTTACGCCTGGCCGGGTCCAGGCCATCGTCGCCCCGCCGAGGACCGTAAAGCCGAAGGCCTCGTAGAGCGGCCGCCCGTCCGGCGTTGCACGCAGGTCCACCCGAGGGATGCCCTGCGCGGCGAACCAGGCCATCAGCGCGCCGAACACGTCGCGGGCGTAGCCCTTCCGCTGGTGCTCCGCCTCAGTGCTTATCGAGGCAATGTGACCGCGACGGCCATCGTGCTGGCTCGGCGAAGGGATGTGCTCCTCGAGCCATCCCGCGCCGCTGGAGACGAACCGGCCGTCCACCTCCACGATGAAGGCGACGAAGGCGTCGGTCTGCGGGAGCCGCCGGACGAACGCCTCCGTGCAGGCCGCCTGCCAATCCGCGTCGGTGGCGTCTCCGCCCATCGCCGTGTGCATGAGACCACGGAGCCGGGTGAGCTCTGCGGCGTCATCGACGGTCGCGCGCCGTAGGTTGGACATGTGAGCGATCCTGCCAGCCCCACCTACGAGCAGGCCCGCGACGAGCTAGCGGACGTCGTACGCCGGCTCGAGGCCGGCGGGGCGACGCTGGAGGAGTCCCTCGCGCTGTGGGAGCGCGGCGAGGAGTTGGCCAAGCGCTGCCAGGCCTGGCTCGACGGCGCCAAGGTCCGCCTCGACGCGGCCCTCGCCGAGCGCACCCCGGACACGCACCCCGGATAGTTGACCAAGCAGCACCCTCGCGGCGAGGTCAGGCAGCGGGACGGAGCGACGCCGCCAGAGCGGTGAGCTCTGCCAGTGGCGCGTTGCTGCGCAGGCTGCCCACGACGACGGTGACCTGACCGACAGTGCGGACCAGCGACTCGCGGCCCTTGTCGTCCCGGTAGAGCACCCATGGCTGGCCGCTGACATCGACGGAGCGCCCGGCCACTCCTTTGTCCGTGAGGTCCGCCACGAAGGCAGCGGAGGCGGCGGACGGGCCGGACACCGCGTCGTACTCGGTGTAGTGGTTGCCCGGGGTGAGATAGCCGACGCGCAACCGGTCCGGTGAGGGGTCATAGGCCGAGACAGTCGAGCGCCAGCGGGCGGGCAGCAAGCCGGGCACGGGTGCGGTAGGGACGACCTGCGTGAAGGACCGCACGTCGTCCATCGGGTCGATGACGCGCTCGCGCTTGATGTCGCTCGGCGAGGCCTGGGCGAAGAACCACACCACGACGACGATGACCAGCACGATGCCGAGCGAGCGCACCATGTCGCCAACGCTCTCCAGCCCGCGCTTGCGCTTAGGCGCCGGTCGCGCGGACGCGGCGGGGGGCTGCGCGGTGCTGGTACTCACGCCACCAGTGTCGCCGGTCACCGCTGCGCCAGCACCTCAGCCATGGCGTCGAGCACCGACATCGTCTCGTCGGCGGTGTTGTAGAAGTGCGGCGAGACGCGGATGCCCACCCCGGGGCGGTGATCGACCACAAAGCCGCGCGCGTGCAGGCCTTCGACCACCCGCGCGGCGTCGCCGGGG
>JANLPD010000635.1:0-4129 GCA_031367045.1 Frankiales bacterium
GTCGGCAGCCAGAGGACGCTTGACGGTAGCAATCCGATCAGCGCGATCATCAAGCCGCCGGCAAACAGGTTGCCGAACAGTCGCAGCGCCAGCGAGAGCGGCTTGGCCACCTCTTCGATCGCACGGAACGGGATCAACCACCGCGGCGCACCCAGGAAGCTCTTGACGTAGCCGCCCAGGCCCTTCTTGCGGATGCCCGTGAGGTGGACCCAGCCCAGCACGAGGACGGCCATCGCGGCGGTCAGGTTGATGTCCGACGTCGGAGACGGCAAGCGCTCCTGCGTCGGTACGATCTCTACCCAGTTGGCGATCAGGATGAAAGAGAACAGCGTGGTCGCGAGCGGCACGACGAAGGGCGCAGACTTGATGCCCATGGCGGTCTCGACGAGGTCCTCGACATAGCCCACGAGGCCCTCGAACCCGACCTGGAGCTTGCCCGGCACCCCGGCGGTGATCTGGGAGCGCATGTAGAGGCCCAGGCCGATCAGGATGGCGCCGGCCACGACGGTCGAGAGCACGGTGTCGCTGTTGACGCCGAGCCCGAGGATCGAGACCCGGGGGTGGGTTCCTACGTTGATCTCACCGGAAGCAACGAGGCTGAGCTCGTTGTAGGCGAGGGCGACAACGCTCATCCGACCCGAGCCTCCTTGGCGGCCGCACCGAGCGCCGCCGCCAGGGACAGGAGCTGGTAGCCGGCCAGCCCGAGCAGCAGGAGCCAGCCGTCGGGGCGGGCGAAGAAGGCGATCGCGAGGGCCACAAACGTGATGAGGCCGAGGCGGCCGAGCGAGCTCTTGACGATCACCTTGCGGGTCGGTGCCGCGTCAGGGGTGAGCCGAGCGGTTGCCGCTTCCATCAGCAGGCCGTTGACGGCTCCCAGTGCGACGCCAGCGGCGAGGAGCAGACCTATCTGCAGGTGCCCGACGAAAGCCGCGACGACAACCGCCACGGCGGCGCAGGCCGCTGGCAGCACCAGGACGCGCAGCAGATGGCTGCGGCCCCCGGCGATGACGGGTCCGGGAGTGGATGCAGTGGCCACTGCAGAAGGTCTCCATTTCGGGACGTGTGGGCGGTCACGGACGGTCAGTCTTGCAGGTAGCGGCGGATCTCCAGGAAGGACCCCACCACGCCTAACGCGAGACCAGCCGCCATCCCGACCAGGACGAAGACCGGCGCTGTGCCGAACCGGACATCCAAGAAATGGCCGAGGGCGAGTCCAGCGGCGAGGCTGCACGCATTGGCCAGCCCGAGGCCCGCCAAGGTGGAAAGCGAGAGCGACGGCCTCCCGGCAGCCGGTTGGTCGTCGTTCGGGTCGGACAAGGCAGATCCTACAGCCACGCCGGCCGGCGAAACCGGCCGGCCCTGTCAGGAGGGGTCACGACCGACGGTCCCGCAGCCGCGGCAGGCTGAGGGCGACCAGGCCCACCACCGCGATGCTGGCGGCCACCGCCAGCACCGTGGCGGCGCCGGTGAGCGAGAGCGCGACACCGCCGAAGGCCAGCAGGGCCGTCCAGAAATACCTCATCAACACCGCCCGGGTGTGGCTGTGCCCGATCTCCAGCAGCCGGTGGTGCAGGTGCGCCTTGTCGGGTGAGAATGGCGACCGCCCAGCCCTGGTGCGGCGGACGATGGCCAGTAGCAGGTCGACGAAGGGCACCGCGAGGACCGCCAGCGGCAGCAGCAGGGGCAGCAGGACCGGGAAGGTGGCGCTGGAGGGCAGGCCCGAGTAGTCGAACTGACCGGTCAGCGAGGTCACCGACGCGGCGAGCATGAGACCGACGAGCATCGAGCCCGAGTCACCCATGAAGATCCGCGCCGGGTTGAAGTTGTGCGGCAGGAAGCCCAGGCAGGCGCCGGCCAGGACGACTGCGATGAGGGTGGGAGAGCTGATCCGTTCCTGCGCGACGCCGCTGGTGACCGAGCCGGACGACAGCGAGTAGGAGAAGGCGAAAAAGGCCAGCGCCGAGATCGCGCCGACCCCCGCCAGCAGACCGTCGAGGCCGTCGATGAAGTTCATCGCGTTGACGGTCAGCAGCGTGAGCAGGACGGTCAGCGGCACGCCCTCGGGCCCCAGGGACGTAGCCCCGACACCTGGCAGCGTGACGAACAGCAGCTGCAGGCCGAGCAGGACCATGATGCCGGCGGCCACGACCTGGCCGGCCAGCTTGGTCAGTGCGTCGAGCTGGAACCGGTCGTCCACGACGCCCAGCAGCACGATGAACCCGCCCGAGACGACGACCGCCTCGACGTCGGAGTAGTCGAAGACCGAGCGCAGCGCAGGCAGGGAGTGCGCCACGAGGAAGGCCGCGCAGACCCCGGCGTACATCGCGACGCCACCCAGGCGGGGGGTCGGGATCGAGTGCACGTCGCGGTCGCGGACCTGGGCCATCGTCCCCGTACGGACCGCCACCCGTCGCGCGACAGGAGTGAGGAGGTAGGTGACCGCCGCTGCCACGAAGCAGACAAGCAGGTACTCCCTCACAGCTGGACCCTAGCGGGGATAGGCAGGATGGGCGGCGGTGAGCGCCTCGACGCCCTTGCGCACCTCACCGGCGGCCGACCCGTCGTCATCGAGGACGGCGCGGGCGATGAGGGACGCGACCTCTTTCATGTCGCCCTCGCCCATGCCCTGCGTCGTGACGCTCGGCGTGCCGACCCGGATGCCCGAGGCGACCGCCGGCGGCTGGGGGTCGTAGGGGATGGCGTTCTTGTTGAGCACGATGCCGGCCCGGCCGGTGCGCTCCTCGGCCTCCTTGCCGGTGACCCCGAGCGCGCGCAGGTCGATCAGCGCCAGGTGGGTGTCGGTGCCGCCGCTGGTCGGACGCATGCCCTCTGCAGCCAGGCCTTCGGCGAGCGCCTGGGCGTTGCGGATGACCTGCCCGGCGTAGTCCTGGTAGGACGGCTGCATGCACTCCTTCAGTGCCACCGCCTTGGCGGCCACCGCATGCATGAGCGGACCGCCTTGGGCGAAGGGGAAGACGGCCTTGTCGATGCGGGCGGCCAGCTCCTTCTTGCACAAGATCATGCCGCCGCGGGGGCCGCGCAGGACCTTGTGGGTGGTGAGGCAGACCACGTCGGCATAGGGCACCGGCGACGGGATCGCCTTGCCTGCGACCAAGCCGATAAAATGGGCCGCGTCGACCATCAGCCACGCGCCGACCGAGTCGGCGATCTCGCGGAACCGGGCGAAGTCGATCAGCCGCGGGTAGGCCGTCGCGCCAGCAATGATCATCTTCGGCTGGTGCTCGTCGGCCAGCCGGGCCACCTCGTCGTAGTCGATGAGCTCGGTCTCGGCGTCCACCCCGTAGCCGAGGACAGAGAACCACTTGCCGCTGAAGTTGACCTTGGAGCCGTGGGTGAGGTGGCCGCCGTGGGGCAGCGACATCGCCAGGACGGTGTCACCTGGCGACAGCAGGGCGCCGTACGCCGCGAAGTTGGCACTCGCGCCGCTGTGCGGCTGCAGGTTGGCGTGCTCGGCACCGAACAGCTTCTTGGCCCGGTCGATGCCGATCTGCTCGGCGACGTCGACCACCTCGCAGCCGCCGTAGTAGCGCTTGCCGGGGTAGCCCTCGGCGTACTTGTTGGACAGCGTCGACCCGAGCGCGGCGAGAACCGCCGGGCTGGTGAAGTTCTCGCTGGCGATCAGCTGCAGCCCCCGGCGCAGGCGGCTGAGCTCGTCGAGCACGACCCCCGCGATCTCGGGGTCCTGCTCCTGCAGGGCGTCGAAGTCAGGTCCCCAGAAAGCGGTCATGCGCGCGTGCTCCCGTCAAGCAGGGTGTGGGTCGGTCCACTCTACCGAGCGGCGAGCAGGTCCAGCGGACCGCGCAGGGTCGCTTCCACGAGGGCCGCGCAGGCGGCGAACGCCGGAGCCGGTGCCTGGTATGGGTCGTCCAGGTCGTCGTCGCGCGGCCGCTGCGGCGGGACCGTCCCGCGGCGACCAGCCGCCGCCCGCACCATCTCACGGGCGCGCGTGACGATGTCGCCGTCGGGCAGCTCAGCCGGCTCCACGACAGACAGCAGCCGGGTGAACTCCCGCAGTGTGAAGGTCCGCGCGGCGGCGCGCGGGTGCAGCACGACCGCGGCGGCGCGGTGCTCGCGGGTGGCACACAGGACCAGGTCGGCGCCGACCACC
>JANLPD010000640.1:0-3406 GCA_031367045.1 Frankiales bacterium
GGTGGTCGGCCAAGCAGGTTCTGCTCCCGCACATCCACCCGCTCGAGGAACTCGGCCTGCCGCAGCCGCTCCCTGTCCATGAGCTGCGGTCATCCGTTCAGAAGGGGGACGTCACGACCCACAGGTTGTCCTACCTCGTGCCGAGGTGGTCCATCATCGCTTGGTCTGAGCTCCGAGTCGGGGATGGCTAGCTGCCGGTTGGATACTGCCCGCACGGGAGAGGAGCGTCCATGACGAAGCACGCGTCACCCAGCGCGCGAAAAACGGCCGCACCAGCCGCACCAGCACGGCTGCCACGAGCGGTCTATGAGCAGGAGCTGTTCCGGTTGCAGGCCCAGCTGGTCACCATGCAGGACTGGGTCCGGACCTCCCAAGCGCGCGTAGTGGTGATCTTCGAAGGGCGGGACGCCGCAGGCAAGGGCAGCACGATCAAGCGGGTCAGCGAGTACCTCAACCCGCGCGTCGCCCGCATCGTGGCGCTGCCCGCTCCGACCGAACGGCAGCGCCACCAGTGGTACTTCCAACGCTATGTCCAGGACCTTCCGGCGGCTGGCGAGATCGTGCTGATGGACCGCTCCTGGTACAACCGCGGCGGCGTCGAGCACGTCATGGGCTTCTGTACCCCCGAAGAGCACAAGCGGTTCCTGGCCCAGTGCCCGATCTTCGAGCGGCTGCTCATCGAAGATGGCATCTTGTTGCGCAAGTACTGGTTCTCCGTCAGTGACGAGGAGCAGGAACGCCGCTTCCGGTCCCGCCTGGACGATCCGATGCGACGCTGGAAACTGTCACCGATGGACCTGGACTCCATCCGACGGTGGGAGGACTACTCGCGGGCCAAGGATGAGATGTTCGTCCAGACCGACACCGCCGCGTCGCCCTGGTACGTCGTTGAAGCCGACGACAAGCGGCGGGCGCGCCTGAACATGATTGCCCACCTCCTGTCCACCGTCCCGTACTCCGAGGCGCAGCGGACCCCGCTCACGTTGCCGCCCCGGCCCAAAGCCCTCAACTACGTGCGACCGCCCCGCGAGCTGTACCACTCAGTGCCCGACCATGCCGCCACCCTCGGGTAGCCGCCGGCGCTGGCTGCGTGGCCTGGCACTCTGATCAGGTGCGCGGAAACCGGGACGTGGCGATAGCGGCAACCGTTGCCATGTGGGTTGCCCTCGTCCTCGGCCTCGACACCGGCGCCTCGATCGGGCAGCAGCGACTGCTCGGCCTCGGTACCTGGCTGCTGCTGCTGGCAGCCCTGCGGGGCGAGTCCCGCGCGACGCGGGTGCAGGTCGGCGTGGTCGTCGTGTTCGCCTCGGTCGTGGAGTACGTCTTCGCTGGCGCACTGGGCGTTTACGTCTACCGCCTCGACAACGTTCCCGCCTTCGTCCCTCCCGGCCACGGCCTGGTCTACCTGGCAGCGCTGGCCATCGGGCGGAGCGCCTGGGCTCACCGCAACGCGCGGGCCTTCCTCGCGACCACCCTCGCAGCCTGCGGTCTCTGGGCGCTCTGGGGACTGCTCCTGTCGCCCACCTTCGACGTGCTGGGAGCCTTCTGGTTCGGCTGCCTCGTCGTCTTCACCTTCAGGGGCAGGAGCCCGCTGGTCTACGCCGGCGCGTTCCTCGTCGTGAGCTACCTCGAGGTCGTGGGGACCTCGCTCGGCACCTGGGCCTGGCAGCACCACGACCCGACCGGGCTGGTCGCGATCGGGAACCCACCGAGCGGGATCGCGGGGGGCTACGCCTGGTTTGACGCTGCGGCGCTGGCGCTCACCCCACGGATTCTGCGCTGGTGGGCGGACCGCCGTAAGGATGACGATCCCGCAGAGCCGGAGACCCTCGGCGAGCAGCTTCCGGCGGCTTGATGGTCGGCGCCCGTGACGAGTCCGGTGGCCTACCTGTTCCGGCGCCGGATGATCTCGTCCTCGACGGCTGTCAGTTCGTCGCGCAGGTCGGCCGCCTCCTCGAAGTCGAGGGCGTCAGCCGCGCTGCGCATCTTGTCTGCGGTCAGCGCCTGCTGCGCCTCGAGCTGCGCGGGGGTCCGGTCGGCCAGCTGCCACGACGTGGCCCGCGTGACACCGACACCTTTGTCGGTGTGCAGCGGCACGACCTCGGGCGCGGCTCCGATGTGGTGCCGGCGTCCGGTGTCGGGCGCTGCGTAGGTCTTGCGGCGCTTGCGGACGAGCTCACGCGCAGGCCGGCCCTGGGATGGGTCTGCGGCTGACTGCTGTGGGCCCTCGGGTTCCTCGGTCATGCCGGCACGACCTCCTCGACGGGCCGGGAGCGGGTGAGGACCAGGACCGCGGACAGCACCAGGAGGCCGCCCAGCACCTGCACCAGGCTCAGCCGTTCGCCGAGGACGAGGAACGCCGCGACCACGCTGACGACTGGCTCGACGGTGCTCACGACAGCGGTGTCCCCGGGGCCGAGCAGGGCAAGCGCGGCGAAGAACGCCGATACTGCGACGACGGTCCCGAACACCGCAATGCCAACCAGTGCCAGCCAGCCCCCCGGCGCCGCTGGTAGGGCCGCCCGGGTGCTCACCGCGAGAACGTCGTAGACCAGCGCACAGGCCCCCATGATCACTGCCGAGCTGGCAAACGGCCCGACACCTGCGGTCGCGTGGGATGACAGCACGATGTAGAGCGCGTACGACGCGGCGGCGCCCAGACCCAGCAGCACCCCGACGGTCTGCCCGCCGGCAACCGGGCCGATGGTCAGTGCCGAGCCGGCCGTCGCGACGACGACGCAGCCGAGCGCGAGCGGCCGGGGCCGGTGGCGCAGGAGGACGCCGGCGAGCAGGACGACCAGCGCCGGGTAGAGGTAGAGCAGCAAAGCGGTCAGGCCGGCCGAGATCCGCTCGAGGGCGGTGAAGTAGCAGAGCGACTCCACGACGTAACCCACGCCGCCGAGCAGCAGCAGCTGGCCGAGCGTCCAGCCGCTGGGCAGCGGCTCGCCGCGGAACCGGGCCAGCCCGAGGAGCAGGACGGCAGCGACCGTGAAGCGCACCGACAGGACACCGATCGTCCCTGCGCCGTCGTCGTACACGATCTTGGTCAGGACGGGCATGATGCCGAAGCAGGTCGCGCTGGTGAGCGCGAGCGCCACGCCGAGGGCCCGCCGGGAGCCGTCCACGTGGTCGGACACTAGCCAGATCTATCGCTATCGGGGCTGGAGCCCCGCCACGATCTCGTCGTGGAGCAGGCCGTTGCTACACACGACGGACCCACCCTCCGGGGTCGCGGCGCCGGACAGGTCACTAAACCGCCCGCCCGCCTCCTCGAGGACCACCTGCAACGGCGCGAGGTCCCACAGCGACACCTCGGGTTCGAAGGATGCGTCGACTGCCCCTTCGGCCACCAGGACGTGCGACCAGAAGTCACCGAAGGCCCGGGTCCGCCAGACCCGCCGGGACA
>JANLPD010000021.1:0-1548 GCA_031367045.1 Frankiales bacterium
CCGCCCAGGGGTCGTCACCTACTCGCGCAAGGTCTTCGTTCCGCTGACGCGGCTGTGCCGGGACCGCTGCCACTACTGCACCTTCGCCACCACGCCGCACCGCCTGCCCGCGCCGTTCCTGACGATGGACGAGGTCCTCGACATCGCACACCAAGGCGCCGCGCTCGGCTGCAAGGAGGCGCTGTTCACCCTCGGCGACCGGCCGGAGGACCGCTGGCCGCAGGCCATGCAGTGGCTGGACGAGGCCGGCTATGACAGCACGCTTGCCTACGTCCGCGCCTGCGCCATCGCGGTGCTCGAACAGACCGGTTTGCTGCCCCACCTCAACCCCGGCGTCATGACGTGGGCTGAGCTGCAGCGCCTCAAGCCGGTGGCGCCCAGCATGGGGATGATGCTCGAGACGACCGCGCGCATCCACGCCCACGAGGGCAGCCCCGACAAGGACCCCGAAGTCCGGCTGAGGGTCCTGGAGGACGCCGGCCGCCACGCGATCCCCTTCACCACAGGGCTTCTCGTCGGCATCGGTGAGTCGCGCCGCGACCGGGCCGAGACGGTCTTCGCGATCCGGGCCGCCCACCGCCGGCATGGCCACGTGCAGGAGGTGATCGTCCAGAACTTCCGCGCCAAAGGCGACACGGCGATGCGCTCGGTGCCCGACGCCGACCTCCAGGAGTACGCCGCTGCCATCGCCGTGACGCGCCTCGTCATGGGTCCCCGCATGCGCGTCCAGGCACCGCCCAACCTCGTCGACCTGGCGGAGACCGCACTGCTGCTACGGGCCGGCGTTGACGATTGGGGCGGCGTCTCGCCGCTCACCCCCGACCACGTCAACCCCGAGCGGCCGTGGCCGGACCTGCCGGCCCTCGCGGCCGCCTCTGCAGCCAGCGGCTTTGACCTGCAGGAGCGGCTGACCGCCCACCCGCCCTACCTGCGTGAGCCCTGGCTGGACCCGCGGCTGTTCCCGCACGTCGAGGCACTGCGGCTGCCGAGCGGCCTGGCCGCCGACGTGCTCCCCAGGGGACTGCCATGGCAGGAGCCCGACGGCGGGCTCCTGACCAGCGGACGCAGCGACCTGCACGAAGCGGTCGACACGGCCGGTCGGACCGGCGACCGGCGGTCGGACTTCGACGAGGTCTACGGCGACTGGGAGGCCGTCCTGGAGTCGATCCCCAAGCAGGTCGTGCGTCAGGACGGTGACGTCGCTGCCGCCCTTCGGGTCGCCCGCGACGACCCGGCCGCTCTGACCGACGCTCAGGCGCTGGCCCTGATCACCGCCGAGGGCCTGGACCTGGAGGCCGTCTGCTCGCTTGCCGACGATGTGCGTCGCGACACCGTCGGGGACGAGGTGAGCTTCGTCGTCAACCGCAACATCAACTTCACCAACGTCTGCTACACCGGCTGCCGCTTCTGCGCTTTCGCCCAGCGGCGCACCGACGCTGACGCCTACTCGCTGTCGCTCGCGGAGGTCGCCGAGCGAGCGCGGGAGGCGTGGGAGGTCGGCGCGACCGAGGTCTGCATGCAAGGCGGCATCGACCCGCTGCTGCCGGG
>JANLPD010000416.1:0-7232 GCA_031367045.1 Frankiales bacterium
CCAAGGGCCTCAGCGGTGTCGCTCAGCGGCGTCGTTGTGTCCTTCAGGCCCTGATACCAGGCGGGGGGGCGCCAGCCGCGGTCGAGCATCGCCTGCTGCACGATCTGGCGCACCGGGTGGGCGTCGTCCCTGGCCCAGGTGCTGGCGAGCACCCAGCCCTTGGGGCGCACCACCCTGGCCGCCTCTCGTAGAGCCAGTGCCGGCCGGGGCAGGTGGTTGAGCAGGAAGCCCATCACGGCAGCGTCCGCGGAGCCCGTACGCAGCGGCAGGGCGAGCGCATCGGCGACCACGGGGGTGCAGTCGCAGTGACCGCGGGCCGCGCGCAGCATCTCGAAGGCGGCGTCCAAGGGGACCGCGCGAGCGCCTGCGGCGGCCAGGCGGCGCGTCGCCGTTCCGGTGCCGGCCCCGATGTCGAGGACGAACAGGTCCTCCCAGGCGGGACCGCGGGCGAGGAGCGCTGCGGCGAGGGCCCCGAAGACGAGGTCGGGACCTTCCCCCCAGGCACCTGCGGCGCCGTCGTACGCCTGGCGCAGCGTGGTCATGGCAGCAGCGCGCCCGCCTCACCCACCCGGGTGGCCCACCAGGCCAGCTCCTCTGGCTGCTCGGCCTTGTTCCAAGCCATCTGGACGGCGCCGCCGAGCAGGCCGAGAGGGAGCTGGCGGTCCCACCAGCCGCTGGTGTCGATGCCGTGGCTCTGCAGTGAGGTGCGGTACCGCTCGATGGTCAACTCCTTGCTCTCCGGTATCCGGTCGCAGTTGACGGCGAGATACCAGGCGAGGTCGACGCAGGGAGCCTCGATGCCCGGGAAAGCCCAGTCGACCAGGACCACCCGGCCGTCGGGGTGCAGGCCGAGGTTGCCGCCCTTGAAGTCGCCGTGCACCAGGGCTTGGGGCGTGCGCGCCAGGCCAACGATGAGGGGCGTCGGGTTTTCGACGAGGTCGAGCAGCACGCGGTGGGTCGCGGGATCCACCTCGGCGAGGCGATCCCACATCGGCGCGAGGGACGCCGGGACGCCGGACAGCGGCCCCCGCTCGCTCTCCCGCCGGGCGAAGGCGGGAGAGAAGGCACGCCAGCGGCTCGCCGCCGGCGTGAGGCCGATTTCATCGGTCATGCCCCAGGTGGAGGCGTGCAGCTGGGCCATCGCGTCGATCAGCACGGCATGCTGCTCGGCGGTGATCGGGTTGCTGTCACGCAGGAACGCGTCAGTGACGTCGTGCATCAGCAGCTCGGCGAGCCCGGTCTCGGGGTCGTAGGCGACGTCGACAAGGGTGGTGTCGATGCAGGTGGGGAGGCGGTTGAACAGCCCGCTGGCGTGCATCCGCACCACCCGGGGTGGCCCGACGTCGTCCACGGCCCGCATCACCCAGTCGGTGTCGTAGGAGAGGCGCTTTATGACGTACGCCTCGCCGTTGATCCTGCGTCGTTCGAAGCAGGCTGACGACAGACCCTCAGCCGTAGGCCCAAGCACTTCCGGCGCAGAGGCTCTCGAGAGGTCCAGCGACCTGGGCACAGCGTGCATGGCGAACGTCACGATCCCTCCCGGACCGACTGCAGCTCGTCCTCGATCTCGGCCTGGAGCGAAGCCTCCCACCGACCGCCGCACCACACCTCCTGGCGGGTGATGGCGCCGTCGCTGACGCCGAACAGGTGAACCTGGTGGGAGGCCATCGGGTTGCCGTTCTCGGTCCAGCCGAGGGTGTAGCGCACGACCTCGCCGCCGGGCAGAGGGGAGCGGGTCACCTCGGACAGGCGGCCCGGGTCGGCGTACCAGCCCGAGAGCTGCCCGGAGATCGCCGCGGGTCCGTGGGCCTCGAAGCGCCAGTTCGGAACCGTGGCGTCGAGGACGGCGCCGGGAGCGTAGATGTCGGTCGGGATGCCGCTGCCTAGGGCGACGGCGTCGAGGAACACGGTCACGGGATCTGTGGTGGTGGTCATGGCGGCATCGTGCGCCGCCGGGATTGCAGTCCGCCTGCAAGCGTGCTTTCGCGGCTGCAGCCCGACTGCAAGGACGTCTGGCTTGGGTGGGCTCCCCACCGACTCCTTGGAGGAGCAGATGACCACCACGATCGCCCAACCCACCGACACTGAGCTGACCGACTTCTTGGGTCAGGCCGTGACTGATTTCGGCGCCGCCGCCACGGTCGCCATGGTGCTCGTCGGAGACCAGCTCGGTCTCTACCGCGCTCTGGCCGAAGGCGGCGCCCAAACGCCTGAAGAGCTTGGCGCCCGGACGAAGACCCACCCGCGGCTGGTCCGCGAGTGGCTGCACAACCAGGCAGCTGCCGGCTACGTCGCCGTCGAGGGACCCCGCTTTGCCCTGACCGCGGCCTCGGCGTTCGCCCTGTCCGACCCGGACAGCCCGGTCTTCCTCGGCGGGATCGCGGAGGTCATAACGGCCGTCTTCCTCGGCATCGACAAGGTCGCCGAGGGCTTCCGTACCGGCAAGGGCGTCGGCTGGGCTGAACATGATGCCTGCCTGTTCCGTGGCACCGAGCGGTTCTTCCGGCCCGGTTACGCAGCGCACCTCGTACAGGAGTGGTTGCCTGCCCTCGACGGGGTCGTGGACAAGCTGACGGCCGGCGCCCGCGTCGCCGACATCGGCTGCGGCCACGGCGCCTCGACCGCCTTGTTGGCAGAGGCCTTCCCGGCATCGCTGTTCGTGGGGTACGACTACCACCCCGCGTCGATCGACGCCGCCCGCAAGGCCACGACGGCGGCCAACGCCAGCTTTGACGTTGCGGCTGCGACCGAGACCCCCGGCAGCGACTACGACCTGATCGCAACTTTCGACTGCCTGCACGACATGGGCGACCCGGTAGCGGCGGCCAGACGCATCCGGCAGGTCATCCGCCCTGACGGCACCTGGCTGCTGGTCGAGCCGTTCGCAGGCGACACGCTGCAGGACAACCTCAACCCGGTGGGGCGGTTGTTCTACGGCCTCTCGACGGCGATCTGCACCTCCCACGGCGTCTCCGAGGGCGACGACGAATGCCTCGGCGCGCAGGCCGGTCTCGGGCGGCTGACGAAGGTCGCCCAGGACGCCGGCTTCACCCGGGTGCGGCTGGCCGCACAGACGCCGTTCAACCTCATCGTGGAGGTTCGGCCCTGACCGGTGTTCTGGGAGGCGTTCGTCCTCATGACGACACTGCACCGGCGGCTCGCCGACAGCGCCACCGTGTCCGCCGCGCTGCCTACGGCGCCGCCTGACGGTCAGGTTTCGAGGGCGTCGAAGGACCTGGAGGGCAGCCGGTTCTTCACGAGCGCCGCGGGGACCGCGATCTCGCCGAACAACTTCCGGACCAAGGTCTGGCTCCCCGCACCGGAGACGGCCAAGATCCACGGGACGGTCACCTTCCGCGATCTGCGCGGCGCACGCGTCGTGGCTGCTCACCGGCGGCGCCGAGTGCGCTGGACCGATTGGCACATCAACGCCGGGCAGCGCCTCACGCCCCGGTCGACCCGAGGCAGTGCCGAGGTCGCCCGGCGGTGTAGAGCCCATGCGTGGCCTTCGGGTAGGCCGACCAACCGTCAGTGACAATGCAACTGCCGGGCTCGACGTTGGCGAGCAGGAACTGCTGCAGACGAGCCGGAACGCCAACGCACGAACCCTGCGGTTACCGCGTCCGTCCCCCTCGAAGCGGGTGGACTACGACGGCGACACCGCCCATGATGGTTGCTGATCGAAGTCGTTCGGGGTCGCGACATGCACCTCGCCCTTTTCTGGAGGGATCGCCATGACGGGGTACGCAGAGAGGCCGGCGTGCCCGCTCGGCGACGACGCCGCCGTCTGCAAGATCGCGTCCGTCCAGGCGTGGGAATGCTCGCTCCCGCTTCGCTTCCCAGTGGACCTGGGCAGGCTCCAGTACACGACCCGTGACTACGTCCTTCTCAGACTGACGACCACTGACGGTCTAGTGGGCACAGCAATGGGTTACACCCGTGGAACCCCCGTGCTCGAGTCCGTGCGACGACTCGCGCCCGCCCTGCTGGCAGGTCCTGTTACACCGATGTCGTTCCAGAGCCCGCATCGCGACAACTTCGCGCCTGGATGGCCGGCTCTGGTCCGTGCGGCCTCGCTCATTGACATCGCCTTGTGGGACGTCGCCGCCCAGCACACGGGGCGGTCGATGGCCCAGGCCCTCGGAGGGCGCGAGCGGACAGTGCCCACCATCGCAGTAGCCGGGTTCTCCGCCGCCCGGCGCGACCTGGACGAGCTCGCGGCCGAAGCCGCCGGCTTCGTGCGCGCCGGCGCCTCGGCGGTGAAGCTGATCATGCCGGGCAAGGACCCGGGGCAGGATGTGGACCTCCTGCGCGCGGTCCGCACGGCGCTGCCGCAGGGCGTCGCTGTCGCCGTCGACTTCCACGCCGTGTTCCACACGGTGGACCAGGCCGTCGAGCACTGCCGACCGCTCTTCGACGTGGGTCTGCTGTTCATCGAAGATCCCTTCCCGAGCTGGGACTGGCATCGGGTGACCGAGTTCGCCACGCGCTGCCCAGTGCCAGTGGCGTCCGGCGAGGACCTCCCGTTCATGGGGATGCTCGAGGACCTCGTCGCGGGTGGCGTCCGGGTGCTGCGCGTCGATGCGACCGCGAGCGGGGGCTACACGTCCCTATTGCCGAGCCTGCGACGCGCCACGGACTGGGGGGTGGAGGTCGTCCCGCACGTCTGGCCCGCAATCCATGCTCCGCTCGCGTCGATAACCGACGCTGTGAGCCTGATCGAGTACATCGCGCCCGAGGTCGGAGCCGAGCCGCTCCACCTGCTCATGGCCGAGGCAACCCGGGACACCGAAACCGCCACGCCTCCGCCAGGCTTAGGCCTTGATTTCGATCTCGACGCGGTAGGGCGTGCCGCGACGGCGCGCTGGCAGAGCGCAGCGCGCGGCGAGGGCCGCGGATAGACCGGCGCGCCTTGAGGAGAAGGTGGCGCGCTCGACCGGTCGAATCCGTGAACCTCACGATGCCGGCATCGTTGCCACTTGGTGACGCGCGGTCCAGAACGGCCCAGACCAGCGAGGTGCAGGAGTGCTCGCCGCGGAGCCGGCCGATGACCTTCACCCGGCGGCGGGTCCCCCCGAAGGTCCGCTCAATGAAGTTGGAGTGCCGGATCCGAGGCCAGTGCTCGCGGGGCAACCGAAGGTAGACCGTGAGGCTCTCGCGGTCGGCGAGCAGGCAACGCACCGCGGCCGGGTAGGAGTTCCGCCAGCGCGGCGCGACCCCGTCGGTACGGGTCAAGGGTTGAGTCCCCGTAAGTGGACGACCTCATTCGTCAGCGGGAGTCATGTGCGGCGGGGCAAGTCGGCCATCGCAGCTTCCACGTCCACGTTCCTCGGGTTCCCCCATCGGGCTTCAAGACCACGGAGATCGATTAGTCGACCGGGAGATCGGATCCCGTCACAACGTACGTCTCGCAAACTTTGGAGAAAAACCAAGCCTGGATGTCACCGGCGAACACGTCGCGCATCGGGATCACCGGGTCCCGACCCGCTGCCTCTGCCTCGGCCCGCTCGAGACGCTGCCACGCGATCGCCTTCTGGGCCTCGGCCAGCCTGCCCTCCGGGATCCAGTAGAGAGCCAGATACCGGTAGGGACCGTCCGCGCTGCCTTGGACCCCTGAGAGCACGAACCGCTGGGCCGCATCGATTCCGTCGAGCTTGTCGACGATGTCGACGATATGGACCTTGGAGTACCAGTTGTTGAACTCATCCTCCATCCCGGGCCGGGCGTTGCTCAGGACCATCATGAGGTGATCCGCCATCTCGATCTCCTTTCGGTCCGACGTCGCGGGCAGACCCCGACGGGCTGGGCCCACAGACCCTGGACGAGCTCTAGCCGGGTGGGCATGCTCCGTCGGAAGCCGTGTAGGCCAATCTCCCACGTGAACCCCATCCCTCCGTGCACCTGGATCGAAGACTCGGCCGTGGCGATGGAGGTGTCTAGCGCGTACCGCGACGCGCGCAAGGTGTCCACGGGCTCCGAGCTGGTCCAGATCACTGCAGTCTTCGCGAAGTGCACATGGGAGTGCATGTCGGCGAGACAGTGCTTGATCGCCTGGAGGCTCCCGATGGACTTGCCGAACTGGACGCGTTGCTGGGCGTACTGGACCGACAGGTCGGCAAGGCGCTGTTCCGCGCCCACCGCCTCCGCCGCCCTGACGGCGCCGAGCTCACCGACGCGACCGATCCCCTCTGGCGCGTTTGCACGCGCGGCGAGCCCGTTGAAGAGGACCTCTGCCCTGAGGCCGAGCCCGTGGCCGCCGGAGTCCTTGGGGATCGAAAGTCCCGCGGACGCACCAGCGAACAAGTACCGTTCCCACTCGGAGCGGATCTCGATCTTCTCCTGCTCGCTGAGCGCACCGCGGTTAAGACGCCAGCGCTCCGGCACGGTCTCCTCAAGCCACTCCCAAGCGCCCTCGAGGCGGCTCGCGATGGGGATCCCCACCCGCCGGCGGCACCGGTCACGACGGCGCAGCCTCGGGGCGCGGCGGAGCTCACGGGACCACCTTTCCGACCTGGCTGGAGCTCGCGTTGAGCACCTCCCCGTTGAGTGACGGTACGGACGCTGCCGTCTGCAAAAGGTCCGCGCCTGGCTCGGGGTTGCGGTCGACCGCAACGAGGTTGATGTGCAGCCTTTCGCGCCACCCTCGATGACGAGGGCTCTGATAAGTCCGAAGAGGCCGCACGCGGCCGCGGCGTCCTCGATCGAGCCCTGCCCCAGCCAGATCGGGTTCGCGGACGATCAGCACGACTGCATCGTCGGCCTCGATGGCCGCGCGCGCCGAGGTGAACGCGGCGTGCAGCTCCGCGGACACATCGACCAGCGCGAGGCTGTGCGCTGGCGGATGACGACGGTCACTCGGGCAGCCCCGCGATCAGCGTGACGAAGGCGCCCGTCTGCACGAACTGACCGCCTGGTTGACGACATCGACCCGCTGCTCCACGACTCTCGCCCTAGCTTGGAGATCAGACGGGCGCTGACCACCGTCGTGACTGCGGTGATCGTGTCCCCGATGGAGACGGGGCTCTTGAACAACCATGACCTGATGTCGGCGAAGGCGCGACGACGCCGTAGAACACGCCCTCTGCTGGCGCAGGCCCGTGGCCACGGAAAGGGCGAGCAGGCCGTGGACGACCCGGCGGCCGAACGGCCCAGCAGCGGCGAATATCTCGTCCACGTGCAACGGGTTGAAGTCACCGGTAAGCCCGGCGAACGACACGACATCGGCCTCCGTG
>JANLPD010000419.1:0-1622 GCA_031367045.1 Frankiales bacterium
GGTGGGGGAGCAGTCGCCTGACGAGCACGATCGGGACGAGCAGCGCTGCTGTCAGGATCAGGGCGACGACCAGCACGTCCAACAGCACCAGCGCGAAGGCGACAAGGTCGGAGCTCACCGCAACATCCTGCCCGGTCCGGACCTCCCTGCATGATCAGGGCCGTTGATCGCGGGCCAGGCCTCCCTGTTCGGACCTCCCTGCATGATCAGGGCCGTTGATCGCGGGCGCCAAGGGGTCCGGAACCGTGATCACCGGCCCTGATCATGTCCGGCGCCCGAGCAGGAAGCGGAGGCGCCCGAGCAGGGGGCGCAGACGCCCCACGCCGCCCCCATGGAACGGCAGGATCTGGGCCACGCTTGTTGACATCACCTCGTGGCACTATTGATGCCACGAGAGGACGGGCACCCGATGAGGACAACCCTTGCGCTTGATGATGACCTGGTCGCAGAGGCGCAGCGGCTGACGGGCACGAAAGAGAAGAGCGCCCTTGTTCGCCAGGCGTTGCAGGCCCTCATCCAGGCGGAGAGTGCCCGCCGCCTGGCCCGACTCGGCGGGAGTGAACCCACGCTGACCGCTGTTCCGCGGCGCCGCGGGTGATCCTGGTCGACACGTCGGTCTGGATCGACCATCTCAGGTCCGGTAACCCTGAGCTGGTGCGACTGCTGAACAATGGTCTCGTCCTGGGTCACCTCTGGGTGACCGGCGAGGTCGCGCTGGGACGGCTCGACCAGCGGGCCGAGATCCTCGGGCTGCTGAGCGGCCTTCCGCAGGCTGAGGTGGCCACGCCGGACGAGATACTGGCGCTGATCGAGGCCAGGGAGCTGGTCGGACTCGGCATCGGCTTCGTCGACGCGCAGCTGCTCGCCGCGACCCTGCTGATTGCCGACGCGGCCTTGTGGACCAACGACAAACGACTGGCGGCGGTCGCCAGGCGGGTGGGTTGCGCCATCTCCTGAAGCGGGCGGAGCAGCTCGCCGGTCAAGGCAGGAGCATGTCGGACAGCTGCGTCGGGATTGGCGCGGCTGCCAGGCAGGCGCCGGTCAGCAGCGTGATCGCGACCAGGGCTGTCCCGAGGGCCAGCCGTGGTCGGCGGGCCGCCGCCGCGATCCAGGCCCAGCCCCCCAGCAGGAACACTGCCAAGGCGACGAGAACGGGGGACGGCCCGCGGTGGATCGAGATGTGCCCGAGGTACAGGTCCATCGAGGGCTCGTGCGGCATCCGCAGGAAGCGGAACATCAGGTCCGGCCCGATCGACACGAGCTGCCCGGCCACCGCGGCCAGCACAGGCGGGATTACCAGCCCGCGACGCCACACCATCAGCCCGGCGGCCACCGAAAGCCCTACGCCCCAGCCGATCAGCTGATGCAACAGGTAATGCCACCAGGTGCCGCGATTCTGGTAGGCAATTGCCAGCGCCACCTGCGCCGCGGCTACCCCGGCGAACGCCGCCAGCACCGCGAGCCGCCTCATCATCGCCGCTGCCCGTCGAGGTGCTCCAGCAGGATCTCCTGCTCCTCCGGGTGCCGCTGCCACCCCGGGTCGTAGGACCGGTAGCGCACGAAACCCTCATCGTCGACGAGCACGTAGCCGGCCTGGCACCCCTTCGCCCGCGGCAGCGCGA
>JANLPD010000046.1:0-3535 GCA_031367045.1 Frankiales bacterium
CCGGCGACGACGTCGAGCTGCTGGCGCAGTCGCTCCGGGCTGAGCCCGCGCGCCACCGTCAGCCGCGGCGAGTGGTCGGTGAGCACCATCCAGTCATGGCCCAGGTCGCGTGCAGCCTGCGCCATCTCCTCGATCGGCGACCCGCCGTCGGACCAGTCTGAGTGCACGTGGCAGTCGCCGGTGAGCCGGGTGCGCAACGCGGCGGCAGCCGTTGCCACCGGCTGCTCGCCGAGCGTCTGGACCCGGCGCAGGTAGACCGGCTCCGTGCCGGCGAGCGACTCCGTGACGACGGTCGCCGTCACCGTGCCGATGCCGGGCAGGTCCGTCAGCGAGCCGGCCCGGACCCGGGCGGCCAGCTCGCTACGGTCGAGGCCGCCCAGGACGCGGGCTGCGGTCCGGAAGGCCTTGACGCGGTAGGACGGCTCCGCCGCGCGTTCGAGGCAAAAGGCGATGCGGCGCAGGTCTGCTATCGGGTCACGGCTCACGATCCCTCCGACTCACGACGACTCCGACTCACGACGACTCCGACTCGACCCCTGCGACCGAGCCTGCTCGAGGCCCTCTTCCAGCACCTGGTCGGTGCTGCCGTCGCCTGTTTTCCCCTCCCGGTTGGCCCCCTGGTCCGTGCGCCAGGTGGCGAACAGTGCGGTGCACGCGACCACCCAACCCCAGCCGAGGAGCAGCCCGGCGGTGACGTCTGTCGGGTAGTGGACCCCGAGCAGGACGCGGGTCACGGCCACGACCACCCCCACGATGAGCGCGCCGACGAGCAGGGCGCCGCGGCGTCTCGCCGGCAGCCGGGGCGCCGCGAGGACCGCCAGCGAGAGCCAGAAGGTCGCGGCACCTGCCGCATGTCCGGAGGGAAACGACAGGCCCCGGGCGTGCGCGACCGGGTCGGGGAAGACCGGCCGGGCTCGCCCCACCGCGAACTTGCCGAGCGTCGACAGCAGGTAGCCGCCGGCGATGCACACGAACAGGTACAGCGCGCTGCGGCGATATCCCTTCGCCAGCAGCACGATCGCGACGAGAGCTCCGACGGCCTCGACCGCAGCCGGGGCCCCGAGGTTGGTGAGGACCAGCGCGGCGCGCAGCAGCCAGCCGTGCGCCACGACCGCCCGGTGGGCCGAGCTCTCAAGATCGCTGTCGAGCCTGGCGAGGGGCGACCACTGCTCCCGGACCAGCACCGCCAGCGGGAGCACGAGCACCACCAGCCCGGCGACCCCCGCCAACAGCAGCGCCAGCCGCAGACCGGCCCGCTGGTCAGGGTCCAGGCCGCCGGTGGTCATGCCGGCCGGTAGACGATCAGCGGGTCCTTAGCGGCATGCAGCAGCAGGCGGGCGGGACCGTCCTCGACCTCACCGTCGCGGGCCAGCCGCAGGCCGCCCTGGGTCGAGCTCACGCCGAGCTTGGCGACGATGCGCTCCTCATAGACCCGGCTCCGCCCGAGTCGACCGGTGAGGACCGCCGCTACCAGCCGGGTGCGGGCCATCGGCTTGTCGGCGTCGATCAGGCGCACGTCGATACAGCCGTCGTCCATCCGCTCTCGCCAGGACGGCGCAAAGCCGGCCGGGTGATAGTGGCCGTTGCCAGCGAACAGCGTCCAGAGCCGGCGCGGCTCCCCGTCCACCTCGACCTCGATCGGCTCGGCGCCCCGGAAGATCTTCAACAGGGCCACCAGCAGGGCCGGCCACTTACCGATCGCGTCCTCGCGCTTCTCCCGTTCCCGGACCAGCTCGGGGTAGACGCCGAGCGCGAACGTGTTGAGGAAGTGCAGGCCGTCCCCCGCAGGGGCGGCGCTCCCGACGCTCACCTGCACAGCCGTGCCCTCGCGGACCGCCTTGACGAGGTCGTCCACCGACGAGATGCCGAGCTCGCCGGCGAAGTGGTCCAGGGTGCCGCCAGGCACGACAGCCAACGGCAGGCCTGCCTCCAGGGCGACGCCAGCCGCAGAGTTGACAGTGCCGTCACCGCCGGCGACACCGAGGACGCGGGCGCGGGAAGCGGCCTTGCGCAGCTCCTCCCCGACGTCACCGCCCGCGCCGACGCGCACGACCTCCGCGCGCGAAAGTGCCTCCTGCAGCGCCTGCTCGAGCTGGTCGGCCTGGTCGCCCGACCCGGCCGACTCGTTGACCACGACGACCAGCCCCTCGCCGTCCGGCAAGGCGGGGGCCTCGGACCGGACCGGGGTAGCCACCGCCGGGCGGTCTGGGCGCACCGGCCACACCCGGGTCAGCAGCCAGGCCGCTCCGGCCCCCAACGCCATCCCGGCTACCACGTCCCCCGGGTAGTGCACGCCCGTGTGGACGCGCCCGTAAGCAACCCCCGCGGCGAGCAGTCCCACGGGCGCCGCGAAAGCCGGCTGCTCCAGAGCGACGCCGATCGCGAAGGCGGCCGCTGAGGCCGAGTGGCCGCTGGGGAACGACGTGGAACTGGGCTGCCGCCGCAGTTGGCGAGGTAACGGGATCGGTGCCAGCTGTGGGCGTTCGCGCCGGGCCGCGAGCTTGGCGGGGATGTTTGCCGTCGCGCTCGCGAGCCCGAGCGAGACGAGTCCGCGGACAGCCGCCCGTCGACGCAGGCCGCCGGACAGGGCGAGACCGGCAGCGGTGGCAAACCAGAGCCCACCGTGGTTCGCCGACCGCGTCAACCTTGGCAGCACCCGGTCCAGGACCGGGGTGTCCGCTTGGGCGGTGCGGCGGTAGAGCTCGGAGTCGAGCTCGTCCAGTCGGGTCAGCCAGCGCGCAGTCACGCGACGATCATGCCCAGCCGCCGCCTCGGCACGCCCGCCCTGGAGGGGCGGCTGCCAGGAACCAGACGACGGATCAGACGACTTGGTGCAGGAAGCTGATGGGAGCGCCCTCGCCGGCCTCGCGGTAAGGCTCGAGCTCGTCATCCCAGGCGCTGCCGAGCAGCGCGTCGAGACCGTGCGCGAGCTGGACCCCGTCGGAGGTCGCCAGCAGTGTGCGCAGGCGGTCCTCTCCGACCAGGACGTCGCCGTTAGCGGAGGTGATGGCGCGAAAGACCCCGAGGGTGGGCGTCACGCTGTAGCGCTCGCCGTCGTGGCCGGGCCCGGGCTCCTCGGTGACCTCGTAGCGAAGCGGCGCCCAGCCGCGTAGCGCGGCGGCGATGCGGCCGGCGGTACCGCAGCGGCCGCGCCAGCCGATCTCCGCGCGCAGGCTGCCGGCGGAGGAGGGCTGAACGGTCCATTGCAGCGACACCCGCGTGCCGAGCTCCGCCGCCACGGCCCACTCGACGTGCGGGCAGAGGGCAGGCGGGCACGAGTGCACGTAGAACACGCCGCAGGACGCGGTAGGGCTCACGGACCGGCTCATCATTGCTCCAGAGTTGGTGAGGGGCGCCTTCCCCGACGGCCTCGCTGCTCTGGTGTGTGCATTCTGCCACGCAGCGTGACAACACACCAGCACCGACTGCCACCTCGTGTCGCCCGACCCGGCAAACACCCGATCAGCCGAGCGGCCGGCTCATCAAATTTCCCAACTCCAATGTGCTCAGCACTCCGGTCTTTAATTACTCCTGG
>JANLPD010000069.1:0-2973 GCA_031367045.1 Frankiales bacterium
ACGTCCTCGAGGTGCGCCTGCTGGCCGGTCCCGAGGAGACCGGCTGGGTCGTCGACGCCACGCTCGACCCCGGCATCCCCAGCGACCTGGCCAGGGCGGCAGCCTCCCGACCGGGCGTCCGCTGTGTGGTCCTGGAGGGCCGCTACGGCCATATCAGCTTCGTGCTCGACAGCACCCCGGTGCGCCTGCACGTGCTCGACGTCGCGCCGCCACACCCGGCCAAGCTGCTCGACCAGGTCATCCGCCTGCTAGCCACCGCCGAGGACCTGCCGGGCGTCCTGCCGCTGCCACAGGTCGTCGAGCTCGGCGACCTGGTGCCCGCCGGCGCCACCGGCGACTTCCTGCTGCCCTGCCGCGGCGGCGGCATGGACGTTCCCGGGGCCACCGTGCACTACCTCGACGAGGTACCGCCGCGACAGGACTGGACCCTGCTCGGCTGCGCCCGCTCGCGGGCCATCCACGAGTTCCTCTACGACGGTGACCTGCGGCAGGTCGACACCTGCCCGCGCGCGCTCGCGGCGTCCGTCGAGCTGGCGCCGGGCGAGGTGCTGCTGACCAAGTGCTGCCTGCTCGAAGAGCACGTCGAGACCGAGGGGCAGCTCGTCGTCGTCCCGTGGGGCGCCTCCTTCGCCAACCTGCGGGAGGCGCTCGAAAAGGCCGTGCAGCTGGCCGCCCCGTGACTGCCCGCATCGCCGAGTCCAGGATGTACGCACACCTGTGGGGCACCCCCTCCGTGCGCGCGGTCTTCTCCGAGACCGGCCGGCTGCAGGGGTGGCTCGAGGTCCTCGCCGCCCTCGCCCGGGCGCAGGCCTCGCAAGGCCTCGTCCCCGCCGCCGCCGCCGCGCAGATCACCGAGCGGGCCTCGGTGGATCTCCTCGACCTCGATCTGGTCGCGGCCGAGACCCTTGCCAGCGGGCACTCGACCCTCGGGTTGATCCGGGCGCTGGAGCGGGTACTCGACGCGGACGTCCACCCGCACGTCTACGTCGGCGCCACCGTGCAGGACCTCACCGACACCTGGACCTCCCTCGCGCTGCGGTCCGTGTTGCGCGAGGTGCGTCGAGACCTGCTCCGGTTGGAAGAGCTCCTGCTCGAGCTGGCCGAGCAGCACCGCGACACCCTCGTCGTCGGCCGCACCCACGGACAACCTGGCGCACCCGTCACCTTCGGCCTCAAGGCCGCTTCCTGGGCCGATGAGGTACGGCGGCACCTCGACCGGCTCCACGAGGGCGCACCCCGTTGGCTGGTCGGCCAGCTCGGCGGTGGGGTTGGCACGCTGGCCGCACTCGGACCAGCCGGAGTGGCTGTCCGTCAACGGTTTTGCGCCGAGCTCGGCCTCGGTGACCCCGGCATCTCCTGGCTCACCGCCCGCGACCGGGTCGCCGAAGTCGGAGCCGTGCTGGCGATGGTCACCAGCACGCTGGCCCGGATCGGCGGAGAGGTCTTCGAGCTGCAACGGCCGGAGATCGGCGAGCTGCGCGAGGCCCCCCGGGAGGGAGTAGTCGGCAGCATCACCATGCCCCACAAGGTCAATCCCGAGCGCAGCGAGCACCTCGACACCCTGGCTCGTCTCGTGCGCGCCAACGCCGGCGTGCTGCTGGAGGGGATGGTCGGAGCCCACGAGCGCGACGGACGCAGCTGGAAGGCCGAGTGGGTGGCCCTCCCGGAAGTCTGCCTGCTGACCGCGACGGCGACCTCCCTGGCGGTGGAGCTCGTCGAGGGCCTCGAGGTCGATGCCGTGGCCATGCGGCGCAATCTCGGCGACGCCTCCAGCAGCGAGCAGGTGCTCGCCGTCCTGACCTTCCGGCTGGGCAAGCACCAGGCCCAGGCTGCCCTCCAGCAGGCCCTGGCCGGAGGACGAACGCTGTCCACGGCTGTTGCGGACCTGCTGTCCCCGCGGGAGATCGCCGACCTGGCGCCCGATGCCGGCTCGGCGGGCGAGATGGTCGACCACGTCGTCGCATTGGCCCGCAAGGCCCGCGCTGGTGAGGCGCAGGAGTGGCCGTGACGCTGGCGCTGCTCCCGACCCCCCTGGTCGAGGCCCCTCGGCTGGCCACCGCCCTAGGGGTCCCCTCGTTGCTGGTCAAGCGCGACGACCTGACCGGTTTCGCCGTCGCGGGCAACAAGGCTCGCCAGCTGGCACCGATCCTCACCGAGGCGCAGGCGCGGGGCGCCGACGTGCTGGTCACCGGCGGCACCGCCGGCTCCAACTTCGTGCAGGCCGCCTCCGCCGGCGCCGCCTGGGCAGGGCTGCGCTGCGTCCTGGTGCTGGCCGGTGAGCCGGTGCCCCTGACCTCGCACCCCAACCTCGCCGCCGCCACGGCGTGGGGTGCGGAGGTGCGCTTCACCGGCGACGCCGACCGCAGCAGCGTCGACGCACAGCTGCCGATCACAGCCGCTTCCTTGCGGGCGCAGGGCTTTTCGCCGTACGTCGTCCCACGGGGTGGAGCCAGCGCGGTCGGTGCAGGTGCCTACCGGCTCGCGGTGGACGAGCTCCTCGACCAGCTTGACGGACAATTCGGTGGGCGCCGGCCGGTGGTTGTGATCGCCTGCGGAGCCGGCGGAACGCTCGCTGGCCTCGTCGCGGGCAACGTCGCTCACGGGAGGCCGCTGCGGATCGTCGGTGCCTCGGTCAGCCGCGCCCCCGAGGACGTGCAGGTGCTGGACCTGGCCCAGGAAGTCGCTGCGCAGCGCGGCGAGCCGGCCCCGCGGGCGGACGACGTCGAGCTGCTGGACGCCCGGGGACCTGGACACGGACTAGCCTCCCCAGCAGGGGACACCGCTGCGTGCCTGGCGCTGCGCACCGCGGGCCTTGTCCTCGACCCGGTCTACACCGCGAAGGCCCTGGCTGCGCTGCCCGCCGCCGCCGATGACCAGCCCGCGTTGTTCTGGCACACCGGCGGGCTGCTCGACGCGGTCGCCGGGCTCCTGGCCGTGCGCCGATGACCGCCGGCCATCGGCTTGGACCGCCTC
>JANLPD010000107.1:0-4811 GCA_031367045.1 Frankiales bacterium
GAGGACCCCGTGCGGTTCCTGCCCGGACCGGGCAAGGTGACGCGCTGGGAGGAGCCAGTAGGTGAGGGGGTGCGGGTGGACGCGGGCTACCGCGAGGGGGACACCGTGACGCCGTTCTACGACCCGTTGATGGCCAAGCTGGCGGTCTGGGGGGCCGACCGCACGCAAGCACTGGACCGGGCCCGCCGGGCGGTGGCGGCCTTCCACGTCGAGGGCCCCAAGGTGAACCTCCCCTTCTTCACCGAGCTGCTGGCCAACGAGGAGTTTGTCAGCGGCGACTACGACACCGGGCTGGTCGCCAGGATGAGGGCCAAGACGTGACGGACCTGGTTGTCTCGCGGGACAGCGGCGTGCTGCGCCTGCACATCGACCGGGAGCCCAAGCGCAACGCCCTGTCGGGCGACGTCCTGCGGCCCATGCTGGCGGCCCTGGGATCGCCCGCTCCGCAGGACCGGGTCGTCCTGATCACCAGCGCCGGGGAGAAGGTCTTCTGCTCCGGCGTCGACCTGGTGCAGATGGCGCCCGAGGCCACCGGGCTCGAGGTCCACGAGGGACGCGGCCTGCTGCGCGAGGTGATCCTCGCGATGCGCGACTGCCCGCTGCCCGTCGTCGCCTCCGTGCAGGGGCTGTGCCTGGCCGGCGGCGTCGGCCTCGTCCTGGGTTGCGACATCGTGCTCGCCTCCGAAACGGCTGCCTTCGGCCTGCCCGAGGTCGACCTCGGGCTGTGGCCGTTCATGGTGTCCGCCCTGCTCGGCCGCCACACGAGCCCGAAGCGGGCGATGGAGATGATGCTGTCGGGCCGGCGGGTGCCCGCCGCCGAAGCGCGCGAGATGGGCCTGGTGTCCCGGGTCGTCACCGCCGCGTCGCTGGCGGCCGACACCGCAGACCTGGCGGCGGCGCTCGCTGCCAAGCCACCGGTCGCGGTACGGCTGGGCAAGGCGGCCTTCCACGCCGCGCTGGAGTCCTCCCTGGCGGCCGGCCTGGTCGCCATGCAGGCCCAGCTGTCGCTGCTCAACACGACAGAGGACGCCGCCGAGGGCGTCGGGGCGTTCCTGCACAAGCGCCCAGCGGTCTGGCAGGGTCGCTGACCGGCCACCGCGTCGTACGCTCGAAGGCATGAGCGAGCAGACGCCTGGCGAGCACGATGACGCGGCCGAGGGCAAGGCCCGGGCGAGCCATGACCCGGACCGGCCGTCCAAGCTGCTGGAGTTCGTCACGACCGGGTGGGCACCGCGCGAGGAGCAGCTGCCGGCGCCGGCCGCGAGCGCGCCCTACTGCGCCGCCCGGCGCGCCGCCCTGTCCGCGTGCTTCCCGGGTGAGTGGCTGGTCGTCCCGACGGGGCGCTCCAAGGTCCGCTCCAGCGACACCGACTACCGCTTCCGCCCGGGGAGCGACTTCGCCTGGCTGGTCGGCTCGCACGCGCCCGATGCGGTGCTGGTCCTGGACCCCACCGGCGAGGTCGTGCTGTACCAGATGCCGGCCGCCGACCGCTCCACCAGCGCCTTTTTCACCGATCGCGTCTACGGCGAGTTCTGGGTCGGCCCGCGGCCGACGCTGTCCAGTGTCAGTGCACGGCACGGGCTCGAGGTGCGCCCCCTCGATGAGCTGGCCAAGGCGCTGGAGTCCGCCTCCCCGGCCCGCGTGCTGCAGGGCTTCGACGCCGCCGTGGCGGCGCTGGTCGAGACCGACGCCGACAAGGACACCGAGCTTGCGGTCGGGCTGGCTGAGCTGCGCCTGGTCAAGGACGAGCATGAGGTGGCCCAACTGCAGGACGCTGTCGACGCGACGATCCGCGGGTTCGAGGACTGCGTGCGGCAGATCGGCGCAGCCAAGGGCACCAGCGAGCGCTGGATCGAGGGCGTCTTCGGCCTGCGCGCCCGGGTCGACGGCAACGACGTCGGCTACGGCTCGATCTGCGCCGCCGGCAGCCACGCCTGCATCCTGCACTGGACCGACAACGACGGCCCCGTCGCCGACGGTGACCTGGTCCTGCTCGACATGGGCGTGGAGGGCCACGAGCTCTACACCGCCGACGTGACCCGCACGCTCCCCGTCAACGGCACGTTCACGCCGCGCCAGCGCGAGGTCTACGAGCTCGTCTACCTCGCGCAGGAGGCGGCGCTGGCGCAGTGCCAGCCGGGCGCCGCGTTCCTGGATCCGCACAAGGCGGCGATGCGGGTGCTCGCCGAGGGCCTGCAGCGCCTCGGCATCCTCGACGACGCCGAGGCAGCGCTGGTCGAGGACGACAAGCGCTATGCCCGTTACACGCTGCACGGCGTCAGTCACATGCTCGGGCTGGACGTGCACGACTGCGCCCACGCCCGCGACGAGCACTACCGGGATGGACCGTTGCAGCCCGGCTACGTCCTGACCGTCGAACCCGGCTTGTACTTCCAGCCCGACGACCTCACCGTGCCGGCGGACCTGCGCGGGATCGGCGTGCGGATCGAGGACGACGTCCTCATCACCGAGGACGGCTACGTCAACCTGTCCGCCGCCCTACCCCGCGAGCCGGGCGAGGTCGAGGCCTGGATGGCTGGGCTGCTCGGCTAGGGTCCGCGCCAGACGACCAGACGACGAGAGGACAGCAACGTGACCGAGGTGCGTGCCGAGATGGTGGCGAGCGTCTGGAAGGTGGTCGTCGCCGAGGGTGACACGGTTGCGGACGGCGACACGCTGGTGATCCTGGAGTCCATGAAGATGGAGATCCCGGTGCTGGCCGAGAGCGACGGTGTCGTCTCCCAGCTGGTGGCCGAGGGGACCAACGTCGACGAGGGTGAGCTGATCGCCGTCGTCGACTAGCGTCGCCCCCGCCCGGTGCTGGCGGCCCCTAGCTGGCACCGCCCCTTGCTGGTTGCCCCGTGCCGCCGGCCGCGTGCCGCCCCGTGCCGCGGGCCGCTCCCGTGCCGCGGCACTTCCTGTCCCGTAGCGACGGTTTGGGGGCGACTTTCGGTCTCTCCGGCCAAGGAAGTCAGCGGGGCGGGGCAGCAACGGGGCGGGCCGGGGCAGCAACGGGGCGGGCCGGGGCACTTCCTGTCCCGTAGCGACGGTTTGGGGGCTACTTGCCGTCTCTCCGGCCAAGGAAGTCAGCGGGCCGGGGCAGCAACGGGCCGGGCCGGGGGGGTTAGCGGATGACGTGGGGCATCAGCGCGTTCGCCGGGATCTGGCCGAAACGACCGGACTGGAAGTCCTCCACCGCCTGAACCAGCTCCTCCCGGGTGTTCATCACGAACGGTCCGTGCTGCGCGACCGGCTCCCGGATCGGCTGGCCGCCGAGCACGAGGACCTCGAGTGCGCCGTACCGCGTCTCCTGCTTGTCTCTGGCGCCGATCGTGATGTGGTCGCCGGCGCCGAGCACGACGGTCTGCCCGGTGCCGACGGGGCGCCCCTCTGCGCCGACCCGGCCGTCGCCCGCCAGGACATAGACCAGGGCGTTGAACGCGGCGTCCCAGGGCAAGGAGAGCTGTGCGCCGGGTGCGATCGTCGCGTGGACAAAGGTGATCGGGGTCCGAGTCGAGCCGGGGCCCTGGTGCCCGCCGACCGCACCGGCGATGACGCGCAGGAGCGAACCGCCGTCCTCGGAGGCGAGCAGCGTGACGTCCTTGCCCTCCAGGTTCTGGTAGGCGGGATCGACCATCTTGTCCTTGCCGGGCAAGTTGACCCAAAGCTGGATGCCGTGGAAGGTGCCGCCGCTGACGACCAGCTCGGCCGGGGGCGTCTCGATGTGCAGGATGCCGCCACCGGCGGTCATCCACTGGGTGGCGCCGTCCTGGATGAAGCCGCCTCCACCGTGACTGTCCTGGTGCTGGAAGGCACCATCCATGATGTAGGTGACGGTCTCAAAGCCCCGGTGAGGGTGCCAGTTGGTGCCCTTGGGCTCCCCTGGCTGGTAGTCCACCTCGCCCATCTGGTCCATCATGATGAACGGGTCGAGCTCGCGCGCGTCGATGCCGTAGAACGCCCGGCGGACCGGAAAACCCTCGCCCTCGTAGCCTTGCGGCGCCGTCGTGACCTGCTTGACGGGGCGCTCGGTGTCGCCCAGGCCGGCGCGCGGGATGCGTGGCAGGGTGATCGTGTCAGCGGTGACGGCCGGCATGGGGTTTCCTCCGAGAAAGTTGCAGTTGCAAGTACTTGGGACAACCGTAGCCCACCTGGGGCCATTCCGCTGCGCCGGCAGGCACCCGTTCGGTCCAGTCAAGGCCGGGCCCCTGAACGCCGAAGACGTCTGCGTGACGTCCTCTATCGAGCCCTTCCTCCGCGCGCTCGTCGAGTGCGGCGGTTCCGACCTGCACTGCAAGGTCGGCTCCCCGCCCCGGGTGCGCATCGACGGCCGCCTGCGCAAGCTGCAGACCCGCGACCTGACGAGCACTGATACCGAGCAGATGGTCATCGAGGTGCTGCGCGAGGACCTCGTGGACGACTTCCACCGGAGCAACGAGGCCGACTTCGCCTACTCGCTCGCCGGTGTCGGCCGCTTCCGGGTCAACGCCTTTCGCAGTCGCGGCTCCTGCGGGCTGGTCTTTCGCCGCGTCAGCGTCGGCGCCATCCCGCTGACCGACCTCGGGCTGCCCGCCGTCCTGGCCAGCCTGGCCATGGAGCCTCGCGGCCTGGTGCTCGTCACCGGCCCCACCGGTTCGGGCAAGACGACGACACTCGCCGGGATGATCGACCACATCAACAGCAACAAGGAGGTGCACGTCGTCACGATCGAGGACCCGATCGAGGTGCTGCACTTCGACAAGCTGGCGATGATCAACCAGCGGGAGGTCCGCGTCGACACCGAGGACTTCGTCACCGCGATGCGGGCCGCC
>JANLPD010000115.1:0-7229 GCA_031367045.1 Frankiales bacterium
ATGGGTCCGTGGGTTTGAGTACCTGAGCGCCGACCGGCGCGGCTTCTGGGAGGAGCGCGGCTACCACAACCGGGCCGACCCCTGGCTCGAGCAGCGCTACAGCTACCAGGAGGCCCCTGGCGACGGCCCGGAGCTCTAGCCCCGCACCCCACGCCTGTGACGTCACCGCAGGGGTCCCGGTGTTGCCCTTGGCGACGGGCAGGCTCATGCTCGTGTAAGGGCACCGTCGCTGAGAGGGCAGCTACGGGCAGGAAAGGGGAAGTGCGGCATGGCGGGTCGGGCGGGCGGCTTTGGGGAGCCAGTTGAGCAGGCTGGCGTGTCGAGCCGGCCGATCGCTTCCGCGCCGGCTGGGCTGCCCGGCGGTTCAGCCCGCACCGCAGCGGCGCGGCGGCTGAAGCCCGGTCACGGAGGAAACCCGGCGCTGGAGCGGTTGGCGGGGCTCGCGGCGACCTTGCTCGGGTCGGCGTCCTCGCAGGTGTCGTTGCTGTCCGACGTGCAGATGGTCGTCGGCGGCGTCGGCCTGGCGCCGGGCGCGGTCGGCGGTGAGAGCCCCCTCGGCCACTCGCTGTGCACGTTGACAGCGGCCTGCGGCTCGCCGCTTGTCATTGCGGATACGACCGTGGACGACCGGGTCTCCGGGCTGCTGCCGGTGCTCTCGGGGGCCGTGGGCTCCTACCTGGGGGTGCCACTGACCGCGGACGACGGCCATCTGGTCGGTGCGTTGTGCGTCTTTAACCAGACACCGCGCGCGTGGTCCGCGCAGGACGTGGTGCTGCTGCAGCAGGTCGCGGCTTCGGTGGTCGCGGAGCTGGAGCTCTCGGCGCTCAGCGCGGAATACGAGACCAGCCAGGTGATCTGGGGGCTGGCGGTCGATGCCGCCGGGGTCGGCACCTTCGACTGGGACCTAAGCACGGGCACGTTCACCTGGGGCGAGCGGCTGCTGGCCCTGTTCGGCTATGACACCGACCCCGACACCGACCCCGACACCGATCCCCCCTACCAACGGATCGAGGCGTTCAACGCCCGGTTGCACCCCGACGACCTGCCCCGGGTCACCGCTGCGCTGCGTAGCGCCATCGACTGCTGTGGGGAGTACGAAGCGGAGTACCGCGTCCTGCTCCCGGACGGGGCCACCCGCTGGGTCACCTCCCGCGGGCAGGCCATCGGCGATGAGGCCGGCGCCGCGGTACGGGTGCTGGGTGCGGCGTACGACACGACCGCGATGCGGGAGGGCGAGGCCCGGGTGGCCCGCGTGCTGGAGGCCATGCCGGCCGCGTTCTGCTCGCTCGACCGGCAGTGGCGGTTCACCTACGTCAACGCCGAGGCCGAGCGGATCCTGGGCATGCCACGGGAGGAGCTGCTCGGCCACAGCAACTGGGAGATGTTCCCGGCCTCGGTGGGCACGCAGTTCGAGGTGAACTACCGGCACGCCGTACAGACCGGTGAGCCGGTCTTCTTCGAGGCCTACTATCCGGCTCCCTTGGACAGCTGGTATGAGGTGAAGGCCTGGCCGAGCCCGGACGGGTTGTCGGTGTACTTCCTCGACGTCACCGCCCGGCACGCCGCGCAAGAGCTGGCTTCGCACGCCCTCCAACGATCGGGGCTGCTCGCCAAGGTCACCGCAGCACTCACCGGCACACTCGACGCCGAGGAGGGCCTCGGCCGGCTCGCGCAGCTCGTCGTGCCCGCGCTGGCGGACTGGTGCCTGGTGACCCTGGTCGATGAGGAGGTGCGCAGCGGCTCGCTTCGCGGTCTGCGCGACGTGGGCAGCTGGCACGTCGATGCTGCAGCCCGGCCGATGGTCGAACGCTTCTGTGAGCTTCGGATCGCTTCACTGACCGAGCAGTCCCACCTGGTCCGGGCGCTGCGCACCGAGCAGCCCGTCATGGTGTTTCCCAACATGCCGGGGGCGGTCGACGCGGCGCTGGCCCCCGGGGAGGCCCGTGATCTGGCTGCCGCTCTGGAGCCCGCGTTCGGTGCGGTGTTCCCGCTGCGCGGCCGAGGGCGCACCGTCGGGATGTTGACCCTGTTCAACGGGTGGCAACGCGGGCGTTTCGGCGCCCAGGACCTTGCGACCGCCGGTGAGGTGGCCGCCCGCGCCGGGCTCGGGCTCGACAACGCCCGCCTCTACACCCAGCAGCGCCAGCTGGCCGAGGGACTGCAGCGGGCCTTGCTGACCGCGCCCCCGGAGCCCGATCACATGCACGTCGTCGTGCGCTACGTACCCGCGGCAGAGGCTGCGCAGGTCGGCGGGGACTGGTATGACGCATTCCTGCAGCCCGACGGGGCGACCATGTTCGTGATCGGTGACGTCGTCGGGCACGACACCGCCGCGGCTGCCGCCATGGCGCAGGTGCGCTCGCTCCTGCGCGGGATCGCCGCCCGCACCGGTGACGGGCCGGCCGACGTGCTGGCCGGTGTCGACCAGGTCATCGAGACGCTTCAAGTCGACACCACGGCCACCGTCGTCGTCGCCCGGGTCGAGCAGACCGCGGCCGAACGCGCCCACGGGATCACCCACCTGCGGTGGTCCAACGCTGGGCACCCGCCGCCCATGGTCATCAACCCGGACGGCACGGTGACGGTCCTGGCTGCCGGACAGCCAGACCTGCTTCTCGGCATCGACCCGCAGACCACGCGGGTGGAGTCCACGATGAGCCTGGACCGGGGCTCGACGGTGCTGCTCTACACCGACGGCCTGGTCGAGCGGCGCGGGCAGTCCCTCGACGAGGGACTGGCCCGGCTGCGCGCCACCCTCGCCGGGCTCGCCGACTGCAGCCTGGACGAGCTGTGCGACCAGGTTCTGGCCCAGCTGCTCCCGCCACAGCCCGAGGACGACGTCGCCCTCGTCGCGGTCCGGCTGCACCGCCAGGACCGGCCGCGCCCCGCCGAAGCCGGGCCGGAGCAGACCCCGGACAACGTGCCCGACGAACCCGACGTCACCCCGCTCGCACCCTGAGGCCAGTTGTCCCGGCGGTGTGGTGAAGTTCACCGTGCCTGCAGCCGGGCCGGACCCGCACCTGCGCTCGGCCCTGGACGTCGTCCGGGCCCTGGCGCTGGACCCTGCGCGCGGCCTGGACGACGCGGATGTCGCGAGACGCCAGCAGGTATACGGCGAGAACCTGCTCACCGAACAGGCGCGCCGCCCGGGGTGGTTGCGCTTCGCCGACCAGTTCCGCAGCCTGCTGATCGCCATCCTGCTCGGCGCTGCCCTGCTCGCCGGGGTAATCGGCGACTTCAAGGACACCATCGTGATCGCCGTGGTGCTCCTCATCAACGCCACGATCGGATTCGTCCAGGAGAACCGCGCCGAACGCAGCCTGGAAGCGCTGCGCAGCATGCTTGTCCCCACCGCACGGGTCCGGCGTGGCGGTGGGGTGCGCGTCGAGGACGCCGCCGGCCTGGTTCCCGGCGACCTCGTGCTGCTCGAGGCGGGGGACCGGCTGCCCGCCGACGGCCGGCTGCTGGTCGCCGCCTCGGTCGAGGTCGACGAATCGGCGCTGACCGGAGAGTCTGTCCCGGTCGAGAAGAACACCGCCGCGGTCTCCGCCCGGCCGGGCGAGAGCGTGCCGCTCGCCGAGCGGACCTGCATGGCGTACATGAACACCAGCCTCACCCGTGGCCGGGCCGAGCTGGTGGTGACGGCAACCGGCATGCGCACCGAGGTCGGCGCCATCGCCGAGCTGCTCCAGCGGGGCGACGAGCCCAAGACCCCGCTGCAGGTGCAGATCGACGCTGTCGGCAAGCGCATCGCGCTGATCGGCGGGAGCGCCGTTGCTGTGTACGCCGGGCTCGCCCTTGCTCGCGGGCAGGCCCCTGGCGGGATCGCCCTCAGCGCGGTGGCGCTGGCGGTGGCCACCGTGCCGGAGGGACTGCCCGCGGTGCTTGCCTTGACCCTCTCGCTCGGTGTCGGCCGGATGGCCCGCCGCGGCGCCATCGTCAAGCGGCTCGCCTCGGTCGAGACGCTGGGCTCGGCGACGGTCGTGTGCAGTGACAAGACCGGCACGCTGACGCTGAACCAGATGACCGCCAGGGCGCTGGTCTACGCCGGACGACGCGTACGGATCGACGGCGAAGGATATGCGCCATGCGGCGCGCTGCTCGACGAACAGTCCGGCGCCCCGGCCGACAGCCCGCAGCGGCTGCTCGAGCCGTTGGTCCTGTGCAACGACGCCGTCCTGGCCGGCACCGGCAACAGCGGCACCGGCAACAGCGGCACCGGTCCCGGCATAGTGGGTGACCCGACGGAGGGGGCCCTGGTCGTTGCCGCAGCCAAGGCTGGCATCGACGTGGCAGCCCTGCGCAACGCCCGCCCCCGGATCGCCGAGCTGCCTTTTGACAGCTCTCGCAAGTTCATGGCCACCGTGCATCAGGAGGATGCCGGCGCCCGAGTCTATCTCAAGGGTGCCCCGGACGTGTTGCTCGCCCGCAGCACGCACGTGCTCACCGCCGACGGGGTGCGCCCGCTAGGACCCGCCGACGCCGACCTGTTCGCCGGCGACGTCACCCGGCTGGCGTCGGCTGGACTGCGGGTGCTTGCCGGCGCGACCACGCTGCTGGACCGGGCGGCCGGTTGCGGCTCAGAGGGCGAGCTGGCCGACCAGCTGACTGGGCTGACGCTGCTCGGTCTGGTCGGGATTGCTGACCCGCCCCGCCCACAGGCGCGCGACGCTATCGCCCTGGCGCACCGGGCCGGTGTCACCGTCAAGATGATCACCGGTGACCACCGGGACACGGCCGTCGCGATCGCCCGTGAGCTCGGCATCGGTGGTGAGGTGGTCACCGGCGCGGACCTGGACCGGATGAGCGCACGCGAGCTACCCGAGCGCATCGAGGCCATCGGTGTGTTCGCCAGGGTCGCCCCCGAGCACAAGGTCGCTATCGTGCGGGCGCTGACCGAGCGCGGGCACGTCGTGGCCATGACCGGCGACGGGGTCAATGACGCGGCGGCGCTGCGGTCGGCCCACATGGGCGTGGCCATGGGCATCACCGGGACCGAGGTGACCAAAGAGGCCGGCGACATGATCCTGGTCAACGACGACTTCGCCACCATCGTGGAGGCGATCGCAGAGGGCCGCGCGATCTACGACAACGTGGTGAAGTTCGTCCGCTTCCAGCTGTCCACCAACATCGGCGCCATCCTGACCTTTCTGGGGGCGACCGCGATCGGGTTGCCCGCGCCGCTCAACGCGATCCAGGTGCTTTGGGTGAACATCATCATGGACGGACCGCCGGCGATGGCCCTGGGCGTGGACCCGGCCCGACCGGGGCTCATGGACGTGCCGCCACGCCGGCCGGACGAGCGGATTCTCAGCATGACCCGACTGCTGCGGATGTTTCGGGCCGGCCTGGTGATGGCAGTCGGCACGCTCGGAGTGCTGGCCGTTGCCCGCGAGCAGAGCGCCGAGCCGGTTGCTCTAACGATGGCCTTCACGACCTTCGTACTCTTCCAGTTCTGGAGCGCGCTCAACGCCCGCGCCGAGGGGCGCACGGTCTTTAGCCGGCACCTGCTGACCAACCGCTGGCTGTGGATCTCCCTTGCCGCGATCCTGGGGCTGCAGGTCCTTGCGGTGCAGCTCGCCCCGCTACGAACGATCTTCGATACGTCCGCGCTGAGCCCGTTCCAGTGGCTGGTGTGCGGCGCCGTCGCCGCAAGCGTGCTGATCGTCGAGGAGACGATCAAACTGGCCGAGCGTTTGCACCCGCGCCGATGACCTGCTCCTCACACCTCTAGGCGGGCCACGTCACCGAGCCGGTCGGTCGCCGGCGTCTTGCCGGGTCCGATCTCGGTCAGGAGCATCGCGCCAAGGACCAGCACAGCGCCGACGAACGTGCGGGGGCCGAGCGCCTCGTGGGCGATGCCGACCGCGAACAGCCCGCTGAAGACCGGCTCCATCGACATCACCACGGCGGCCTTCGTCGGAGCCAGGTGGGCCTGGGCCCAGGTCTGTACGACGAAGGCGACGGCGGTCGCGGCGAGCGCGGTGAGGGCGAGCGCGCCCCAGACACCCGCGTCCGGGGGGACCACGAGCCCGCCCGGGATGGCCACCACCCCGCAGAGCGCGGCGGTCGTCAGCAGCTGCACGACCGCCAGCCCGTAGGCGTTGAAGGACGGGGCCCAGCGCCCCAGCCCGACGATGTGCAGGGCGAAGGCGGCGGCGCAGCCGAGGGTGAGCAGCTCGCCGCCCTCGATCGACAGACCCTTGAGCGACAGCAGCGCGAGCCCCACCGTGGCCAGCCCGACAGCACCCCAGGCCGCGCGCCCCGGGGGTTCGCGCAGCAGCACGGCCGCACCCAGCGGGGTGAGTACGACGAACATCCCGGTGAGGAAGCCTGACACCAGGGCGCTGGTCGTCTGCAGGCCGAGGGTCTGCAGCAGGTAGCCGCTGCCCAGGGCCACGCCCAGTACCAGCCCCGCGCGTCGTCCGCGCGGTCCCAGCGCTGCCACGGACCGGGGGCGTACGACGAGCATCGCGACTGCTGCCAGGCTGAACCGCCAGGTGAGGAAATCGGTCACGGGCATGCGCCCGATGGCGTCCTTGACGACGATGAAGGTCGAACCCCACACCGCAGTGACGGCGAGCAGGGCGAGAGTCGGGGCTCTTGCCTTCATGCGACCGGGAGCGAGGTCACGCGTCTCGCAGCGAGGTCAGGAGCTCGATGTCACGGCGGTGGCCGGCAGCGTCGCCGGGTGTCTCCACGACGACCGGCACGCCGCGGGTCGCCGGGTGACGGAACAGCTCGGCGAACGGGTTCTTGCCGATCATGCCCTGGCCGATCGACTCATGGCGGTCGCGCCCCGAGCCGAGCGGGTCCTTGCTGTCGTTGGCATGTACCAGACCGAGCCGACCGCGACCGACGGTCCGGACGAGCGCGTCGAGCAGTTGCTTGGTCCCGCCAGGGGAGGCGAGGTCGTGGCCGGCGGCGAAGGCATGGCAGGTGTCTAGGCAGACGCCCAGCAACGGGTGGGCGTCGAGCTGGGCGAACCACCGGCCGAGGTCCTGCACCGTGGCTGCCAGCGCCTGGCCGCCTCCAGCGGTGGGCTCGACGAGCAGGCGGGGACCGGCCGGGTCGGCGGCCTCCAGGACAGGCAATAGATGGCTGCGCAACTGGGCCATGACGTCGTCGCGGTTGCCCCCCGCCACTGCGCTGCCTGCGTGGACGACCACCCCACGGGCACCGATCGCGGCGCCGCGCCGCAACGAGTGTGCGACCGCGTCGACGGACTT
>JANLPD010000118.1:0-1802 GCA_031367045.1 Frankiales bacterium
GAAGAACTCGTTCGGCAGCGGCAGCGGCGCCGACACGATCACCAGCGGACTCGAGGGTGCCTGGACGCCCACCCCGGTGGCGTGGGACAACAGCTTCTTCGAGACCCTGTTCGGCTACGAGTGGGAGCTGAAGAAGAGCCCTGCCGGCGCGAGCCAGTGGAAGCCCAAGGACAGTGTCGCAGGCGACACCGTCCCCGATGCCCACGACAGCTCGAAGAGACACGCCCCGACGATGCTGACCACAGACCTCGCGCTGCGGGTGGACCCGGTCTACGAGCAGATCTCGCGGCGTTTTCTGGAGCACCCGGACCAGCTTGCAGACGCGTTTGCCCGTGCGTGGTTCAAGCTGACGCACCGCGACATGGGGCCCATTGCGCGCTACCTCGGCCCGCTGGTCCCGACAGAGCCGCTGCTGTGGCAGGACCCCGTGCCCGAGGTGACTCACGAGCTCATCGGGGCGCAGGACATCGCTACCCTGAAGGCCCAGATCCTTTCGTCGGGGCTGTCCGTCTCCCTGCTCGTCTCCACCGCGTGGGCGTCGGCGTCGACGTTCCGCGGCAGCGACAAGCGCGGCGGCGCCAATGGGGCGCGCCTGCGCCTCGAGCCGCAGAGCGGCTGGGAGGTCAACAACCCCGGCGAACTGGCGACGGTGCTGCGCACCCTCGAGGGTGTGCAGGAGGCCTTCAACGCCTCTCAGATCGGGGGGAAGAGGGTCTCTCTCGCCGACGCGATCGTGCTCGGCGGGTGCGCGGCCGTCGAGCAGGCCGCGAAGAACGCCGGTCACGACGTCCAGGTGCCCTTCACCCCGGGACGCGCGGACGCCTCGCAGGAGCAGACCGACGTGGAGTCCTTCGCGGTGCTCGAGCCGACCGCGGACGGGTTCCGCAACTACCTCGGGAAGGGCCACCGGTTGCCGGCTGAGTACCTGTTGCTCGACCGCGCGAACCTACTGACCCTGAGCGCCCCTGAGATGACCGTCCTCGTGGGTGGCCTCCGCGTCCTGGGCGTGAACCACCAGCAGCCCACGCTGGGCGTCCTCACCACGCGACCCGGGTTGCTGACCAACGACTTCTTCGCGAACCTGCTCGACCTGGGCACCACGTGGAAGGCGACGTCCGAGGACGAGCAGACCTTCGAGGGTCGTGAGGCCGCTACGGGCGAGGTCACGTGGACCGGCAGTCGCGTCGACCTCGTGTTCGGCTCGAACTCCGAGCTGCGCGCGCTCGCGGAGGTCTACGCCAGCGACGACGCGCAGGACAAGTTCGTGCACGACTTCGTGGCCGCGTGGGACAAGGTCATGAACCTCGACCGGTTTGACCTCGCCTGATCCCGACGTCCAGGTCGGCCCTCGCCGGCCGACCTGGACGTCCTCGGTCTGGTGATCGGTTCCCCTTCCGCTCGGCCACTGAACCAACGTGCGGGGCACCTTGCGAGCTCGTGCTCATGCGGCCGAATACGGCGTCCGTTGTTCAGCCGATGGGTGCTGGCTCGAAGCTGGCCAGCATCTGCTCGAGGGCTGCCTGGTCGGGGCCGACGAACGGCGGGGCGTCGGGGGCGGCTAGCAGCATGGTGGTGAGTTGGTTGCCGATCCCGATGGCCGGTGGGAGGTGGGTGCTGAGAACGATGTTGCAGTCGAAGGCTTGCATGGCCCGCACGCTGTCGACGTAGGCCTGGCCGCTGACGTTGTGGACCCATGGGCTGTCGACGGCCGCCCAGAGCAGCTGGGCTTCCCGTAGTTCGGCGGCGGGTAGTTGGCTGACGTCGTGACAGCTGGCCAGGTCGGCGGTGGGCATCGGGCCGCC
>JANLPD010000125.1:0-6926 GCA_031367045.1 Frankiales bacterium
CGACAGCACCAGGTGGATGGGCGGCCCGCACGTTCGCCGTTATCGCACTTCTCGCTGGGTTGATCGCCATGCACGCCCTGAGCTCAGGGCACCCCGCCGCGGGTCACCCGACCGCCACCCAGCCGATGGGCGGCAACGTGACGGCCCCCCATGTGGCGGCCGGCACCTTGTTGGAGGCCACCGCGCCGGCGGCCACGTGGCGAGCGCTCGCGGCTGACGGCAGGGCGATGGCTGCCCCGTGCCTCGCGGTCCTCGGTGCGGGCCTGGCGCTGGTCCTTCGCGCCCTCGCCGTGGCTCGCGCCGGACGCAAGGTGCCCCTTGTGCCGGCACCCCCAGCCGCTCCCCTCCTTGGACGGACGCGGCGCTGGCCACCCCCCCTTGATCTCGTCGCCGGGCTGTGCGTGTCACGGACGTGAGCGGGCGCTGACAACAGCCCGCAAGGTCTTGCCCGTCCGTACGCCCCTCCGGCCCGCTTGCGCGGGCCCCCTTTGTCCTGGAGTACAACATGAAACTGCTTTCCACCCTCACCCGCAGGCCCGCGGTCCTGGTCACGGGCACCGTTCTGAGCGCGCTGGTCCTGGCCGGCTGCGGCACCACCGGGGACCCGAGCCCCAACAGCCAGGGGCGCAGCCCGGCCGCCACCCTGCCGGCCGACGCGTTCAACGCGCAGGACGTCAGCTTCGCGACCGACATGCTGAGCCACCACCGGCAGGCCGTCGAGATGGCCGACATGGCCCTCGGTCGTACGACGACGCCGGCGGTCAAGGATCTCGCGACCCGGATCAGGTCCGCGCAGAGCCCGGAGATCGTCAAGCTGACCGCCTTCCTGACGGCGTTCGGTGCGCCTGTCCCCGCTGCCGGCGGGGACATGATGGGGCACACCACGGGCGGTCACCTGGCGACCGGGATGATGACCGGGTCGCAGATGAGTGGGCTCGACGCCGCTATGGGATCGGGGTTCGCGAAGCAGTTCCTGACCCTCATGGGTGAGCATCACCGCGGGGCGGTCCAGATGAGCCAGACCGAGCTGGCCCGTGGCAAGCACGGGCCCGCGAGGGAGCTTGCCACGGCCGTCATCACGGCGCAGAACGCCGAGATCACCGAGATGGACAAGCTGCTCGCGACCTCCTGACGCTGTCGGCGCGGCCGGGTCCCCCCCGCCCCCGACGCCGATCTGTGGTCGCCCGGCGCGCTTACTTGCAAGAGCCGCCGAATCGCAGGTAGTTTTCCCTCATCTGCTACCAACGGCAGGCGATGAAACCGCGGACTGCCGAGTCCTGCCCGCGCGGTCGCATCACAGGACCGGAGCACACGTTGCCGGCGGTACCGCACCGGGCAGGAGCGGGGGACCCATCGCACACGGGGCCCGTGAGGGCTCCTCGGGGTGAAGCCGGTGTACCTGCCGGCCGGGCATGATCCGCGCCCGAACCCGACAGCTCACCTCGTAAGCGCGCGGAGAGGCTCCTCGTCGTTTTGCGTACCCCTGCTCGGTTCTCGTCCCGATGTCGCCCACTCACGGTGGCCCTTGGCATGGCTGTGGCCGCTGGTCTGTTCGCTGCTCTGCTGAGCAGCGCTGGACCGGCGCGGGCAGACGACGTCAGCACTGCTCAGGCCCGCGTCGACGCGCTCCAGACCGAGGTGGCCCGGGTGGCCGGCCAACTGACCGAGGGCACCAGGCGCTACGAGGCCGACCGGGCCCGGCTGGCTCAGGTGGACCGACTGCTGGCCAACAGCACCCGCAAGGTCGCCCAGGCGCAGGCCCAGGCTGACGCAGGGACCCGCCAGGTCGGCCGGATCGCTGCGCAGATGTACCGCTCGCCGCAGCCTGGTCTGCTGCTGCTGTCGCTGTCCAACAGCCAGGACGACATCGCTGAAACCTTCGCCGTGCAGGAAAACCTGCAGCAGCTGGCCGGTCAGCAGAGTGGCGAGGTCCGCGCTGCCGTCGCTGCGCGGGTCCGTCTGCAGGGCGAGCGACGCGTCATCCAGCAGCTCAGCGCAGAGGCCGCCAGCCTGGCGAAGCGATCTGGCGCGGAGCGAGGGCAGCTGGTCGCGCTGGCCGACGCGACCGCAGCAAAGCTGGACGCCGCGCAGAACGACCTGGCCGCAGCGCGCAAGGGGCGGGATGCTCGTCGCGCCGCCGATCAGGCCGCGCGAGCGCGGGCTTCCCGGGATCGCGTCGCGGTTGCCAGCGGGCCCGCCTGCTCGGGCGGCTCCACCGCAGGCCAGGCCAACGGCAACCTGGATCCGGCCTCGCTGTGCCCGCTGTGGAACGCCCCTGGTGAGCGGCTGCGAGCCGATGCTGCCGCCGCGTTCAACGCGATGAGCCAGTACAAGGCCACGACAACCGGCAGCCCGCTGTGCGTGAGCGACTCCTACCGTTCCTACAGCGAGCAGGTGGCGGTGTACCGGAGCAAGCCCGGGCTGGCGGCGGTTCCGGGCACCAGCGAGCACGGGTGGGGCAAGGCGGTCGACTTCTGCGGCGGCGTCGAGAACCCCGGGTCGGCCGCCTCCAACTGGATGCGGGCCAACGCCGCCAGGTTCGGCTGGTCGCACCCCGGCTGGGCCGAGCCGTCCGGCAGCAAACCCGAGCCGTGGCACTGGGAGTTCGGCGACTAGTCACGAGCCAGGCCCCGCTGTGACGGCTCGGGCTCGCTCTTGGCGGAGTTCCGGCGTCTCCTTTGGGACCCTGGCTGACCCAGGACCCCCGCTGTCCTGCCGGCTTTAGCTGATCGCCATCGGTGGAGTCCAGCTGGTTGTCCGGCACCATCGCCGATGCTTCGGCGGCATCCCCTGCCGCGGTGACCTGCGCCGGATCGTCACCGCGGGTAGCCGCTTGCTGCTCCGCTTTTGCCCGGGCCGTCGCGCCATGCTCAGCCTCCAGAGCGGCCTTCGCCGTCCGACTCTCCGCCAGGCGTCCTTGTCTGCGGCTCAGCCCGGCCTCGGAGCGCACCATCGGGTCATAGCTCGTCGCCCGGTCCCGGTTCGCCGCCGCGGGAACCTTCGTGCCGTCCAAGGCAATCCGTCCCAGCGACACCAGCCCCCGCTTTTCCACAAACGCCAACGACTGGGGTGAACAGCTCGGCGAACGCGACCCCGTGCCGGGTCCGGGTGGCAACGCCGCTCCCCAACGGGCTGGATGATCGGCAGGTAGCCAGTCCCGAAGATCAGCTGTCAACGTCGGCGAAATGTCACGTTCTCCCGCAACCCCCGGGCATCAGGGGTTCCGAAACGGGGACCTAGCCCGAGTTCTGGTCGATGACCTTAATTACCCAACGCGGCTGGTGGTGGAACTCACGCACCCATAGGTGCCTGATCGCGGGCGTGTGATGACTCGACCTATGGCACCTTTGGCGGATGGCTGACCAGATCGCGGTAGTGACTACCGACGGGGACTACGCGGCATTCGGCGGCCTGATACGCGAGTACTGGGAGTGGCTCCACGCACGTTATGCGGATCTGCCGGGTTTCATCGACGCCGTGGGCGGCCATCAGGCGTTGGACGCGGAGTTGAACGCACTGCGTGAGACCTACGGGCCTGCGGCGGGCAAGGTCCTCCTCGCGATGCGCGAGGGTCAAGTAGTCGGCGGGATCGCCTACCGGGACCTCGGCGACGGCTCGTGCGAGATGAAGCGCCTGTTTGTCCCGGACCGATTCCAGGGGCGGGGCACCGGGCGGCTGCTGTGCCAGGCGCTGCTCGACGCGGCCAGTGCCGACGGCTACAAGGTAATGCGCCTGGATACGGGCTACCAGAACGCCGAGGCGTTGAGGATGTACGAGTCTCTCGGATTCCGGGAGTGCCTGCCGTACCACGAGTATCCCGCCGACCTCATGACGCATCTGCGGTTCATGGAGAAGCCGCTGGTGGACGAGACGACCTAGCGGAGCACCTCGAGCAGCTGCTCGAGCGTCGGTGACCCTGTCAGCCCCTGCTCGGTGCCGTAGGCGCGGCCAAACGACCCGACCCCGCGCTCCGGGTTGGCGAAAGGGTCCGCCCCGTCGATGAGCACCGTCGGTGACCCTTGGAAGCAGTGGGCCTCGGCCCACTCCGGCGTCGTGACCGTCACGAGGCCACAGCGCCGTGCTGAACGCGGCCGGGGGTCCGACGCAGCTGGGTCCGTGATGCCGGTGCTACGACAACGCAGCAGTCCGCCTGGCTGGGCCACAGCAGCGCGGTCAGCTCGGCCTCGGCGCAAACACTGTCGAGGTAGCCCTCCACCAGGGCATGGTTGATACCGCAGACCAGCTCGCAGTTGACCTCGCGGAGCTTGTCGAAAGGGCACGAGCCCAGCACGACGGTGCCGCGCTCGGTGCGCGGCCGGTAGCCGAGCGTAGTCAGCACTTCGGTGAGCCGATGCGATCGCCCGCGCCGGCTGCGCGTCTTCGGTGCGGCGGACGGTGCAGTCTGGTCGGCCAGGTGGCGACCACGCGCGCGGGCTATCGGCACGACCCGCTCGAGCAAGGGCAACTCGACCTGGCCGCCGGAGGCGGCAGCGAGCAGGATCTCGGCGATGAGGTCGTAGTGGCGGGCCGGCGCACTGGCCGCGACCTCGAGGGTTGACAGCCGGTAGGTCTGAGAGGGGCGGCCGGGCCGACCGCTTTCCCGGCGCAGGGCTGGAACGGTTTCGACGAACCCGGCCTCGACGAGCTTGCCGAGGTGGAACGCGGCGAGGGTGCGGCCGATGCCAAGCGCAGTGACGACGTCGGCAACGCTGAGCTCGGCCGGCCTGCTGGCTAGCAGGTCGTAGACGCGCCGGCGCTGCGGCTCGGCCAGCACCGCAAGGGTTTCGAAGTCGTGCTGCGACGTCACGAGTTCATCCTACCGCCCATTGCGCCAATGTTGATTGACGCTTCCCTTCACAGGGGATACAACTACGGGAGTTGACGAAACGAGGGAGGTGATCACCATGTGCAAGGAATGCGGATGCGAGGATGACAAGAGCGAGACGCCGCCCGACAAGTAGCCCACGACAAGTGGAAGCCGTGCCCGGCTGCCCCGAACATCATCGGCGCAGCCGGGACCCCGCCCGAGAAGGAGACCCTTGACCACCGAACGCATCGCCAGCTTCATCGCCCCCGCTCCCGGGGAGCTCACCGTGGTCGAGGCCGGTGACACGGTCCTGGCTGTCGGCAACGTCGACGGGACGTTGCACGCCGTAGAGGACGAGTGCACCCACGCGCAGTGCTCGCTGTCCGAGGGCGACCTGGAGGGGACGACCTTGATCTGCCCCTGCCACTTCGGCCGGTTCGACATCACCACCGGTGCCGTTCTCGGCGGGCCGCCGGCGAGCCCGGTCCGGTCCTGGAAGGTTGTGCTCGAAGGCACCGATCTCACCGTCACTTCGTGACCACGCCATGAGCGTCGAGTCGTGACCGCCGGCCAGGTCGTGATTGTCGGTGCCGGGCTCGCCGGTGCCGCCGCAGCCCACGAGCTGCGCCGCCTGGGTCATGACGGTCCGGTCACCCTGATCGGCGCCGAAGCACACGCCCCCTATGAGCGCCCACCGTTGTCCAAGGCCTACCTGGCCGGCACCGTCGCCCCGGACCGGCTCGACGTCTACCCGGGCGTGACCTACGACGAGCTGGGCATCACGCTGCGGACCGGCGTCGGCGCCACGGGCCTCTCGACCGACCGGCGGGAGGTGCAGCTCGACGACGGCGATGCCATCGGCTACGACATCCTGATCGTCGCGACCGGCAGCGCCAACCTGCGTCCCCCGATCCCCGGCCTCGACCTGCCAGGGGTGCACCAGCTCCGCACCAGGGATGAGGCCGACGCGCTCCGGGACGCCGCCTCGACCGCGAGCCAGGCTGTCCTTGTGGGCACCGGCCTCGTCGGGTCCGAAACGGCTGCGACCCTGCGCACGCTCGGGCTGACCGTCACCGCTGTGGACGCGCTGCCGGGGCCGTTGTGGGCCCAGACCACTCCGATGCTTTCTGACCGGGTCCGCTCCTGGCACACCGGGCACGGGGTCCAGCTGCTTTCCGCGAGCGTCGCCGCGCTTGAGGGAGCTGGCCAGGTCGAGGCCGTGCGACTCACCGACGGGACCGTCCTGCCCGCCGATCTGGTGGTCGTCGGCGTGGGTGCCCGGCCGGACGTCCGCTGGCTCGCTGATTCTGGCGTCCTCCTGGCGGCAGGCGGCGTGGCGGTGGACGCCGGCGGCCGTTCCAGCGACCCACGGGTGCTCGCAGCGGGGGATGTGGCTGCCGTCTGGCGCGAGCAGGGGGGCTCCCACCTCCGCGTCGAGCACTACAACGCGGCCCGTGCGCAGGGGCAGCGCGTTGCGTACGCCGCCATGGGCCTGGCCGCCCCCGATGAGGACCCGTCGTGGTGGTGGACCGAGCAGTACGAGCACGTCCTGCACGTGGCCGGCGAGATCCACCCCGACGACGACGTCATCGTGCGGCCCGGTGGTGCGCTCGTCTGCTACCTGCGTCTCGGTGTGCTGCAGGCGGTCGCCGCGCTGGACAACGGACGAGAGTTCCGCCGTGCCCTGGCCCTGCTCGGCCAGGCCGTCGATCCCGAAGCGCTTAAAACTGCCGGGACCGCCCTCCCGAAAGCTGGTTGACCATCGGGCTGCCGCACCGCGGCACGACCTAAAGCAGACGGCGGCCGTCCAGGCGCTCAACCGCGATCCGGATCGTGTGCCGCCGGGGACCGCTTGCCCAGGGGCTCGGAGCTGGTCCGCCCGTCCGCGCGGCTTCCGCAGCGGTGATCCGGCCAGCCCTACCGGTCACGACCACGCTCCAGCCGGTGTGCGAGATCTCGTCGATCTCATCGACCTCGAACGCGACGACCTCCCGCCGCTCCGCAGCCTGGAGCTTGGGACCGGCGGCGGAGCGGACGAGAAGCGCCCCCCCGGCCAGGACATAGTTGACCGGGACGATGTCGGGGACGCCCGCGCGGGCGACGTAGGCAAGCCGCCCGA
>JANLPD010000159.1:0-3784 GCA_031367045.1 Frankiales bacterium
GCGACCATCGCCTTCGCAAGCTTGGTCCACCTGGCCCCCCCTAGGTTCAGTCAGACGGTGCGCCCGAGTTGCTGCAGGCCAGGGCGATTCAGCTTTTACGTGCACGTCGACATGGTTGGCCCGTACGACGAGGACGAGCAACCTTTCGTCCCGCTCGTCCAATCGGCTGACTAGCCCTCCGCCGCCATGCATGCTCGCGGTGGTAACGGCCTGCCGGTCCCGACCGCGAATGCGATCCCCATCGGTTCACTCCTGCACCTTGGGCAGGTACTCATCGATCAACTGCGGCCGAGCCGCAGCCTTGTCCAGCTGCCCACCGGCCTCGCGCGCAGCGACATACCTGGCGACCGTGTGGTGGGATCGCCGTCAGGGAGCACTGCTCGTCCGAAGGCAGGGAATGTCAACGGCGGTCGAAAATTGACCCCCTTTCGACGGTTGAAAATTGACCCCCTGACGGTTAGTTGATCTTGATTCGTGCTTTTGGTCCGGCCGGTTGCGGTGGCACCAGCCGTCGTCCTCCGACCGGTGATGGTGGGCGTCCTGGGCATCGTGTCAAGGCGGGAGAGCGTGCCTTGACACGATGCCCAGCACGCGACGTGCAGCCGTGATCGGAGGACGTCGGCTGGTGAGCTCGCGGGGGGGGCGTTCGGGGGCGCGGATCTGGCGTGACCCCGGGGGCGCGAGCTTTGGCCCACGCCGGGTCAGGGTGGTTCGTCGGGGCTGAAGGCGACCTCGTCGAGGTCGCCGCCGAGCAGGAAGGCGAAGCGGGCGAGGTCGGCGCGGAGGTCGGCTGGGGGGTAGTGGGGGCTGCCGACGAAGCGGTTCAGTGAGTCGGCCAGGGTGGGGTCGTGGCCGAGCCAGTCTCGGATGAACAGCAGGAGCTGGGCGAGTTCGGCGCTGTCGCCGAGGTCGAGGTGCAGGGACGGCAGGTTCATGGTTTTCGCCTTCCGGGTGTCAGTCGTCGGTGTTGGCGGGGGGTGGGGTCCGGCCGAGGTCGCGGTCTTTGAGCCGGTAGGAGTCGCCTTTCAGGGCGATCACCTCGGCATGGTGGACCAGGCGGTCGATCATGGCGGCGGCCACGACGTCGTCGCCGAACACTTCGCCCCACCGGCCGAAGAGCTTGTTCGAGGTGACGATCAGGCTGGCTCGTTCGTAGCGGGAGGAGACCAGCTGGAAGAACAGGTTGGCGGCTTCGGGTTCGAACGGGATGTAGCCGACCTCATCGACCAGAAGGAGCGGATAGCGACCGAGCCTGGTCAGCTCGGCTTGCAGTCGGCCACTGTGGTGCGCGGCGGCGAGCCGGTCGACCCATTCGGCGGCGGTCGCGAACAGCACCCGATGGCCGGCCTGGCAGGCCCGGATCGCCAATCCGATCGCGAGGTGGGTCTTTCCGGTGCCCGGCGGGCCGAGGAAGACCACGTTGTCCTTGGCGGTGACGAAGTCCAACGTCCCGAGGTGGGCGATGGTGTCGCGTTTGAGTGCTCGGGCGTGGTCGTAGTCGAAGTCCTCCAGGCTCTTGCGCCCGGGGAATCGGGCGGCCCGGATCCGGCCCTCGCCGCCGTGCGACTCGCGGGCGGAGACCTCACGTTGCAGGCAGGCGATCAGGAACTGCTCATGGGTCCAGGCTTCCGCGCCGGCCCGTTCGGCTAGCCGCGGTACTGCTTCGCGCAGGGTGGGAGCCTTCAAGGCCCTGGTCAGGAACGCCAGCTCGCTGCTGGTGTCCCGGCCGCCGCCGCTGCTGCTGCTGGCCGCGCTGGTGCTGGCCATCACGCCACCCCGTCATCGAGTCCGAGTGCGCTGTCGTAGTCGTGCAAGGCCCGGACCTCGACCTCGACCTCGGTCTGGATCGGGGGGCGCAGCACAGCGACCCGGTCCAAGCGCATCGCCTTGGCGGCCTCGAGGTGGCTCGGGTCGGACAGCGTCTGGTGGCTGGCCCAGCAGCGGGCATGGTCGGCGACGAGCCGGCCATCGCAGCGGACCTGGACCCGGTCCAGATCGGCTGACACCTCGATCCGGCGGCCGACCACCGATGGGTGCACCGAGTAGTCATTGGCGTCCAACCGGATGTAATGATCACGAGCCAGTCGGGTCGTGAGATGCCAGCCGGTCGTCGGTGGCACCGGCGGCAGCGCGATCATCGCGGCCAGATCCGCACCGATCCGGTCGGTCGGGGCGCAGCCCAGGACCCGCTTGGTCTTGCCGTTCGTCCGCGGTAGCCAGGCCCCGAGCTGCGTGTTGAAGTCGGCCGGGCCGGTGAAGGACCGGCCGGGCAGGAAGGAGGTCTCCAGGTAGCCGTTGTTGCGTTCCACCAGCCCCTTCGCTTCCGGATCGGCCGGCTTGCAGATGTAGACCCGGGTAGCCAGCACACCCCGGAACGCCTGACACGCCTGGGTCAGTTCGATCCGCGGACCGCGGCGGCGTCCGACCGCACCCTCACCGTCCCAGACCAGCAGCTTCGGGACCGCCCCCAACAGCTCCAGCAGCTGCCACATCCCGGCGAACAAGTCTTCGGCGGCCCGCGACGGGATCAGCACCGCACCCAGCCAACGGGCATAGCCGGTCGTCAACGTCATCACCGGCAGCTGCTTGGCAGTCCGCTGCTGACCGCAGCCGACCGGCAGCACGATGTCAGGGAACCAGAAGTCCCACTGCCCGATCTCGCCCGGCAGATACACCGTCCGCGACGACGGATCAGCCGGCAGATAGAACGGCCGGATCTCCCGGACCCTTTCCTTCAGGACCGTCAACCCGAACGGCCAGTCGAGCCGCTCCGCGATCACCGTGGCCGGCATCGTCGGACAGCCCTTCAACAGCGCCCGGATCCGGGTCTCGACGGTATCGACGACCGAGGGCACCGCCGGCCGTTCATACTTCGGCGGCCCGCTGTCACGCACGGCCTGACGCACCGTGTTCCGGGCCACCCCCAGCATCCCGGCGATGGTCTTGATCGGCACGCCCTCGGCGTAATGCAGACGACGAATCTCAGCCCAATCTTCCACGGACAACACCCTGATCCCTCCCCAGCTCGACTACAGCCAGGGTTCTCGGAAGGGGTCAGTTTTCAACCGACGCCTCGGGGTCAGTTTTCACCCGTCGCCGACACGTCGCGCGTATCCGCATGGAGTCGCGGGCGAACGACGCTTGGCACTACCTCGTTGCACTCTCAGACGACAAGTCCGAGCGCAACATCGGCGCCTTGATGCGAGGCGCGGGCCAGCGAAGGGCCCGTGGTGGCTCAGAACGATTTCGCAGCGGCGCTCTCCGTTCGGCGTCCGCCGGCTTGTCTCGAGGAAGAAGCGAGAGCGCGCTGCTTCGAGTGCTCTGACAGCAAAGCGGTGGCTCGCCGCGCTGGAAGCCGTTAGCTCATGGGTCTCGTCAGGGCGGTCGTAAGGTCGGCTGCGTGACCTCCCGTTTGCATGCGCTCTGTGTCGATGCGTACGACCCGGTCCGCCTGGGGATCTTCTGGGCGGGTGTTCTTGGCTGGGACCTGGTCGACGAAGCGGACGATGGCATCGTTCTCCTGCCGAACGACGACACTGGCTTCCAGATCGACTTCTTCCGGACCACTGCGCTCAAGGTCGGTCCGAACCAGATGCATTTCGATCTCACCAGTACGTCCGTCGAGGACCAGAAGCGGACCGTCGCGAACGCCCTGAAGCTCGGCGGTTCGCACCTCGACATCGGCCAGGGCGCGGAGGCAACGCCCGTAGTGCTGGCCGATCCGGAGGGCAACGAGTTCTGCGTAATCGAGCCGGGCAACAGCTTCCTCGCAGAGTGCGGCTTC
>JANLPD010000428.1:0-3813 GCA_031367045.1 Frankiales bacterium
ACCGGGATCTGGTCGCCCCATAACCGCATGAGGGACAGCAGCCAGTCGCGCAGGCGGTAGATCACAGCGCCCGCACCGGACTGGCGCTCAGCCAGGATCTCTACCGCCTTGGCGATCGCCTCCTCCTGGGGCAGCCCGTCCAGCGGCCCGCTGTTCACCAGGACCCCGTCGCCGGTCGTGGCGATGCCGGTCTCGGCCGGGTCCGGCTCGCCGGTGTCGACGACGACGCGCACCGGCAGGTCGAAGGCCCGGGCGAAGTCCAGGTCGCGCTGGTCGTGGGTGGGCACAGCCATGATCGCGCCCGTGCCGTAGTCGGCCAGCACGTAGTCCGCAGCGAAGACCGGCAGCTCCTCCCCGTTGAGCGGGTTGACCGCGACAACCCCTAGATCGACGCCGGTCTTGGGGCGGTCGGTCGACTGACGGTCGATGTCGGAGAGCTTGCGGACCTGCTCTCGGTAGGCCTCGAAAGCCTCCCGGCGGGTTGGCGCGACGAGCTGCTCGGCCAGCGCCGCGTCAGCTGCCACGACGAAGAACGTCGCGCCGTAGAGGGTGTCCGGCCGCGTCGTGAAGACCGTGACCTTCTCCCCTCCACCCCGCGCACCGGCTCCGCTCAGGCCGACCGTGAAGTCGACGTGGGCGCCCTGCGACCGGCCGATCCAGTTCTTCTGCATGAGCAGCACCCGGTCCGGCCACCTGCCCTCGAGCTGGGTCATGTCGTCGAGCAGCCGGTCGGCGTACTCCGTGATCTTGAAGTACCACTGCGTCAGCTCGCGCTTGGTGACCTCGGCGCCGCACCGCTCGCACTTTCCGCCGATGACCTGCTCGTTGGCCAGCACGGTCTGGTCCTGCGGGCACCAGTTGACGAAGGATTTCTTGCGATAGGCCAGGCCCCGCTGCAAAAAGCGCAGGAACAGCCACTGCGTCCACCTGTAGTACCCGGGGTCGGAGGTGTGCAGCCGGCGGGACCAGTCGAAGGACACGGCATAGCGACGGAAAGACTCGGCCTGCACGTCGATGTTGGCGTAGGTCCACTCCGCCGGGTGGGCGTCGCGCTTGATCGCGGCGTTCTCCGCGGGCAGGCCAAAGGAGTCCCAACCGATGGGGTGCAGGACGTCGAAACCGCGGCGCATCCAGTAGCGGGCCACCACATCGCCGATGCCGAACGCCTCGGCATGTCCCATGTGCAGATCCCCGCTGGGGTAGGGAAACATGTCGAGGATGTACTTTTTCGGCGCCCCCTCACGCAGTCCCGCACGGTTGAGGTCCAGCCGGTCCCAGACAGGCAGCCAGCGGTCCTGGACGGCGTGCGGGTCGTAGCGGTCAGCATCGCGGTCGGGAGCCTGCTGCTCCGTCCTCTTCTGCTCGGTCATCTGCTGCTTGTCATCTCTGCGTCGGTCCTCGCATCTCGTCAACGCTGGGGCATGAAGAAGCCCTCGTGACCCCACGAGGGCGCCGCGCTGAGAGCGTGCGTGCTCAGCGCGGCCCGAGAAGCAGGAGGCTCACCATGACTCGATCCTACCCGCGCCCGCACGTAAGTTGTCCGGATGCCCAACGCGACGCTCGACCCGGCGCCTGACCTCGCCCCGTCCCCGTGGCGCAGCGCCGAACCGGAGGCACGTTCGAAGCGTCGCCGACTGCTGGCCGGCGTCGCTGCCGCTTTCGTCGTCGTCGGCGCGGTGTTCGGCTTCCCCACCGGTCGCGAGGTCATCACCGGCTGGCTCCTGCTGGTGCTCTGGGCCGCCTGCGCCGGTGACCTTCGGGTCTGGAGACGGACCGTCGCGCGGGACTGGTTGCCCCTGCTGACGGTCCTGTTCGCCTATGACCTGCTGCGGGGGTCCGCCAACGAGATCGGCGGTCGCCTGTTCGCACTGCCGTCCTACGTAAGCAGCCCCACTAACCCGCGGCTGCGCGCCCAGGCCAACCTGACCGAGCCCGTCGCGGTGGACAGAGCCCTGTTCGGCGGTCACGTGCCGACCGTCTGGCTCCAGGAGCGGCTCTACGACGCCGGGCACGTCCACTGGTACGACCTGCTCGCGGTCGGCGTGTACTTCTCGCACTTCCTGGTCTCGCTCGCGCTCGCCGTGCTGCTGTGGGCCGTCGCCTACCCGGTCTTTCGCCGCTACCTCGCCACGCTCGTCACGCTCACCCTGACCACCCTCGCCACCTACGCCCTCTACCCGGCAGCACCGCCGTGGATGGCCAGCCTCAACGGCTTCTTGCCGGCAGGAGTCGTCCGCGTCGTACCCGCGACGCTCAGCAGCGTCGGTGGGCACACCGTCAACTCCGCGATCGAGCGCGGTGCCGCGTATTCCAACCCGGTCGCCGCCGTGCCATCGCTGCACGCAGCAGTCCCGATGATGCTGCTGTTGTTCGCCTGGCCTCTGGTCGGGCCACGGGTCCGGGCGCTACTCATCGCCTACGTCGGGGCCATGGCTTTCACCCTGGTGTACGCCGGGGAGCACTACGTCATCGACGTGCTGCTCGGCTGGCTGTACGCCGCCGGGTCGGTCTGGGCCGTCCGGTCCCTGTCCGGGTTGGGAGGGTTGCGAACAAGCTCGCAGGGGTCGAACGCCCCACGAGCGGCTGAGCGCTGCTAGCGTCTACTCCAGATTGCTGTCGCCTCCTGGTTTGTTCTCGGACGCCTGCGTTGTGGTTGCGGTCCCGACACCCTGCACTCGCAGGGGGTTGTACAGAACAAGCAAGGAGATCGGCATGGCTCAGGGCACTGTCAAGTGGTTCAACGCGGAGAAGGGCTTTGGATTCATCGCCCAGGACGGAGGCGGCGCCGACGTCTTCTGCCACTTCAGCGCGATCCAGGGTGACGGCTACAAGTCGCTCGACGAGAACCAGCGTGTGGAGTTCGACATCACGCAGGGTCAGAAGGGCCCGCAGGCGGAGAACGTCCGCGCGGTCTGATCTAGCACTCGGCGAAAGGCCCCGGCGCACTTCGCCGGGGCCTTTCGTGCTTCTCTCGCGGCACGGCATCACCAGGGCAGCGCGACGAGGAGGACCGGATGCGACGACCACGCGGCTGGAAGCTGTGGGGCGGTCTCGCCGTAGCCGGCGTCATCCTGCTCGGGATTGCCGGGCCCTACGTCTACATCCACTACATCGAGGGCGACCCGCCGGCACCACTTGACGCACGCGCCACGTCGAGCCCGCAACCCGTGGTCGGGACCGTCGAGGGCACCTGGTCGGTCGCCAGCGGCTCCCAGGCCGGCTACCGGGTGAAGGAGGTGCTGGCCGGCCAGCAGGCGACGGCGGTCGGCCGCACCGACAAGGTGACCGGCTCGCTGACTGTTGCCGGGGCGACGGTGACCAGGGCCTCCTTCGACGTCGACCTGGCCTCCGTCAGCAGCGACCAGGGCCGCCGGGACGACAGCTTCCGCGGTCAGATCATGCAGACCGACCGGTTCCCGACCGCGACGTTCGTGCTCGCCAGCCCCGTCGCTCTCGGCGCCCTCGCCACCACAGGTGGCACGCGGCAGCTCATCGTCAGCGGGAGGCTGACCCTGCACGGGGTCACCAAGGAGGTGACGTTCCCGCTCGCTGTCGTTCGTAGCGGGGCCACCGTGACCGCGAGCGGACAGGTGCCCGTGGTGTTTGCGGACTACGGGGTGGCAAACCCGAGCATCGGCGGGTTCGTGACGACCGACGACAAGGGCGTCGTCGAGGTCTTGCTGCACTTCACCAAGGTCACGGTTTCCTAGCCGCTGTGAGACAGCGGTCGGCCTCAGCATCGGCACAGGCGCCCTGGGCAAAGGTGCTCCTCACCGGCAGTTCGCCGGTTCAGTGACAGGAGTTCGCATGGAC
>JANLPD010000294.1:0-2432 GCA_031367045.1 Frankiales bacterium
GTCATCGCTGACGCCTGACGCACGCCTGACACCGCCTGCTCAAGTCCCCCCGGGTTGCTGCGAGATCTTGTGGGATCTCTCGGGGCGACCCTGCTGCTGTTGAGAGTCGGGTTATGACCCGCTTGCTGGGCAGCAAGCGGGTGCGTTCCCGACCCTCAACGGGAAAGCTGCGCCCGCCCACGCGCCCGTTTGGCGGCTGGCCGCGGCCGTCTGGCGCCCGGACGGTACCCACGTAGACTCGCCGGGTGACCCGCACGACGCCGTGAGCCGGCCTGCTGCCGTGTCCCTCACCATCGTCGTCCTGGAGAAGTCGTGATCACCGTCTACGAAGTTGAGCTGCGCGCGGGTGCCCGCGCCCTGCTCACCGACGTCACCTTCCGGGTCCAGCCCGGTGACCGCATCGGCCTCGTGGGGCGCAACGGCGCCGGTAAGACCACCCTGACCAGGACCTTGGCCGGCGAGACCCTGCCGGCCGCCGGCGCGATCACCCGCACCGGTGAGATCGGCTACCTGCCGCAAGATCCGCGCACCGGCGACCTCGACGTGCTGGCCCGCGACCGCGTCCTTTCCGCCCGGGGCCTCGACGCGGTCCTGGCCAGCATGGAGAAGCTGCTGGTGGAGCTGGCGGAACGACCCGAGGACGCCGCGGTGCTCGAGCGCTACGGCAAGGTCGAGGAGCGCTTCGTGGCTCTCGGCGGCTATGCCGCGGAGGCAGAGGCCGCCCGCATCTGCTCCAACCTCGGTCTCCCGACGCGCGCCCTCGAGCAGCGCCTCGGCACCCTGTCCGGTGGCCAGCGGCGGCGCATCGAGCTGGCCCGCATCCTGTTCAGCGGAGCCACGACGCTGCTGCTCGACGAGCCCACCAACCACCTCGACGCGGACTCGATCGTGTGGCTGCGCGATTTCTTAAAAAAGCACCAGGGTGGTCTCGTCGTCATCAGTCACGACGTCGAGCTGCTCGACGCGGTGGTCAACAAGGTGTTCCACCTCGACGCCAACCGGGCCCAGCTCGATCTCTACAACGTCGGCTGGAAGACCTACCTGCAGCAGCGCGAGACCGACGAGAAGCGGCGCAAGCGCGAGCGGGCCAACGCCGAGAAGCAGGCCGGCGTCCTGATGGCCCAGGCGGACAAGATGCGCGCCAAGGCCACCAAGGCCAAGGCAGCCCAGGGGATGGCAAAGCGGGCGGAGCGGCTGCTCGCCGGTGCAGAGCAGGTACGGGCCAAGGACAAGGTCGCCCGGCTGCGCTTTCCGGAGCCGGCGGCCTGCGGCAAGACGCCGCTCACGGCCCGCGAGCTCAGCAAGTCGTACGGCTCGCTGGAGATCTTCACCGACGTCGACCTGGCGATCGACCGCGGCTCGCGGGTGGTGGTGCTCGGGCTGAACGGCGCCGGCAAGACCACTTTGCTCAAGCTGCTGTCCGGTACCGAGCTGCCCGACACGGGCGAGGTCCTGCCTGGTCACGGCCTCCGGCTGGGCTACTACGCACAGGAGCACGACACGCTGGACACCGACCGCACGGTGCTCGAGAACATGCGTTCGTCGGCGCCCGACCTGATGGAGCCCGAGGCGCGCAAGGTGCTGGGCTCCTTCTTGTTCAGTGGCGACGCGGTCCACCAGACGGCAGGGACCCTGTCCGGCGGTGAGAAGACCCGGCTCGCGCTGGCGACCCTGGTCGTGAGCGGCGCCAACGTGCTGCTTCTCGACGAGCCCACGAACAACCTCGACCCGGCCAGCCGGGAGGAGGTCCTGTCGGCGTTGCGCTCCTACGCCGGGGCGGTGGTCCTGGTCACCCACGACGAGGGTGCGGTGCGGGCCCTGGAGCCGGAGAAGGTGCTGCTCCTGCCCGACGGTGTGGAGGACCAGTGGTCGGATGAGCTGGCGGATCTCGTCGCCCTTGCCTGACGGCTGGAACAGGCGCGTTGGCCCGGTCTGCGCTCAGGATGGTTGCGGGAGATCATCGCGGGCACGACGACCGGGACCAGACAAGACGAGTGGAAGGCATGGATGTGGCAGAGCTCAAGAAGGGCAGCCGGGTGACCGGTGGCGACCGCGACAAGCTGGCGTCTGACCTGAAGAAGAAGTACGCGTCGGGCTCGAGCATCCGGGTGCTCGCCGAGTCCTCGGGCCGGTCGTACGGCTTCGTACACCGGATCCTGTCCGAGTCCGGGACGACCCTGCGCGGGCGCGGCGGCGCGACCCGCAAGAAAAGGTCCTGAACCAGGCCGGTTTGCGGGTCGAGCACGAGGGCCCGCTCGTGACGGTCGTCCTGGACCGTCCGCACACGCGCAACGCCCAGGACCCGCACATGTGGGCTGCCCTGCGCCAGATCGGGCGCGACCTGACTGGCGCCGTGCGGGTGGTGCTCGTGCGCGCCGAAGGACCGTCGTTCTCGGCCGGGCTCGACCGCGCCCTGCTCAGCGACCCGGAGG
>JANLPD010000298.1:0-1745 GCA_031367045.1 Frankiales bacterium
TCGGGCGCTACCAGCTCAACCATGGGGTGCCGGCCACTGGGACTGTTGACGACCGGACCTGGGTGATCCATATCGGCGCCGCGAACGCCACGGTCGCGTCCTACGTCGGCGTCTGACCCGTTCTTCAGCCGCTGCGCCCACGACCGAGCCGATCAGCGGCGTTCATCCAGACTCGGCCGGTCAAGACGCCCCACCGGTGGTGGCCGCGGTAGTCAAACCACCTGTCGACTGCGACCGTCGCTCCGGGCGCTGCGGCCCGGCGCCGTCGGCACCCCAACGACAAGCTTCCTCAGCGCGTGCCTGCTCGCATGCCGGACGTCGCCACCACACAAGGCCACCGCGTTTGGCCTCGACCGAAGTGTGCTCGCGAACGAGAAGTCGACCGAGGGGGCGGCGATCTGTCCAGCAGGTCGACTCACCTGCAGCACAGCCGGGACTGGGCCGACCAAGGTGCTGGCGCTTGACCATCTTGAGACGGGTTCGTGACCTGACGGTCGGATCAGGCATTACCCAGCGCGACGATGGGCTGGTCAGTTTCCCGGGAAAGGATCCATCGTGCGCTTTCGAATCAGGATCATGCCCGTGCTTGCCGGCGGAGCCGGCGCGTTGTTGCTGCTTGGCGGCTGTGGCAGTGGCAGCGGTGGGGGCGGCTCGGCGGTCTACGGGGGTTCGGCCGCCAAGGCCACCAGCGGCCCGTCCAGCGCGCCGAGCCGGTCGGGCGCGGCTGGTCCGGTGACCACCGTGACCGCCACCGAGACGGAGTTCAAAATCTCGTTGTCCCAGGCGGCGTTCAAGGCGGCGTTCAAGGCGGGGGCCTACACGTTCAAGGTCGTCAACCATGGCAACTATCCGCACAACTTGACCATTGCCGGACCCGGGATCACCTCACTGGCCTCGCCAACCTCACAAGGTGGCGGGTCGGGAGTCCTCAACGTCACCCTGCAGGCAGGCTCGTATGAGCTTTGGTGCGGCGTGGACAGCCACAGAACGAAAGGGATGGACATCAAGATCACAGTTGCTTAGTCGGCAGTGGCGAGGCCGATCCGGACTCACGCCCGTGACGAGGGCGACCTTGCCGTGCAGCCCGAGATCCACGCGCGCGACGCCACCGGCTACCCCGGCGGCATCCCCTGCATGGATTGCCCTGAGGGCACGCCCAGCCAGGGGACCGCGTCCGGCGCGACGAGCAGGAACATTCCGAGGGCGAGCAGCACCACCGCGATGCCGTACGTCGCCGACCGGCGCCAGGGCAGGGCCTTCTCGACGCCGATGAAGCCGGCGATGATCGCCATCCAGGTGATGTTCATGACCCCGACGGCGAACAGCGAAGCCATCAGGGCCCAACAGCAGCCCAGGCACCACAGGCCGTTCTTGGTCCCCATCCGCAGCCCCCCCATTGGCCCCTCGCGCCACGAGCCGAGAAGGAAGCCCAGCGGGCTCCGGCACTTGCCCAGGCAGACCTCCTTCAGCGGTGACAGCTCGTACGCCGCCGCACCCAGCAAGGTCGCGCCAGCAAGCGCATGACCGCCATGCCCCCAGGCCAGCGCGCTGCCGGCCCACCGGGTGACCCCCGCGGCGAGCACGAACGCCGCGACGCCGGCGGCGCTCCAGGTGAGCAGGTAGCCGGCCGTAAAAGCCACCGGCGACATCGGCGAGCGCTGCCGGGTCATCCTCGCGTAGAGCGCAACAGTGGGAGCGATTGACGGGAACATCATCGCCGCCATCATCACCACCCAGACACCGAG
>JANLPD010000320.1:0-27923 GCA_031367045.1 Frankiales bacterium
GTGGTCCTGGCCGGTCGCCCTCCGGTCGGCGTCGAGGGGGCCGTGACCCGGGCCGTGCGCCCAAACCGGCTGCTGGCCGTCGCCGCCCCGCACACAGGCGGCAACCTCGCCACGAGCACCTGGTTGATGCGGGAGCCCGGCTCAGGCACCAGGGCGACCCTTGAGGCGCTGCTCGGGGTGCACGAGATCCGGCCGCCGCTGCTCCACATGGGGAGCAGCGGGGCGGTGATCGCCGGAGCTGTCGCCGGGCTCGGCGTGGCACTCGTCTCCGAGGATGCGGTGCACTCCCTTATCGCCCAGGGCTCCCTTCGGATCGTCAACCTGCCGGAGCTGCCGCTGGTGCGCCCCTGGCACCTGGTAACCCGCGCGTCACCCACCCCGACGGCGCTGCTTTTCGCCCGGCACCTGCTTCGGGCTCCGGGCGGCCATTTCCGGCGTCCTTGACCGGACCTGCTTCACCCGCACACTCCACCCCCAGGGGGAAGTGGCACCGCCGCGGCGTGCCTAACCTGACGGACTCCCAGGAGGACCAGTGACGCAGCAGTACACCGACCGTCTGCACACCACCGCCCAGGCCCTCGTCGCCCGGCCGCGCGGGATCCTCGCGGCCGACGAGAGCCCTGGCACCATGTCGCAGCGCCTCGAGCGGGTTGGGGTGGAACCGACGGCGACGGCTCGACGTGACTACCGCGAGATGCTGCTCACCACGCCGCGTCTCGCCGAGTCGGTCAGCGGCGTGATCCTCGCCGACGAGACCTTCAACCAGACCTTTTCTGACGGGCGCAGCCCAGCCCAGGCCTGCGCCGACGCCGGCGTCCTCGCCGGCATCAAGGTCGACACCGGCGCCAAGGCGCTGGCGTTCACGCCCGGCGAGACGGTGACCGAGGGCCTGGACGGTCTGCGCGAGCGGCTCGCTGACTACGCCGCCCACGGTGCAGCTTTCGCCAAGTGGCGGGCGGCGCTCGCTGTGTCTGCCGACCTCCCCAGCGACCGTGCGGTGCTCACCAACGCCCACGCGCTCGGGCGCTACGCCGCCCTGTGCCAGGAGGCCGGCATCGTCCCGATCGTCGAGCCGGAGCTGCTTATGGAAGGCGACCATGGGCTCCAGCGTTGCGCGGAGGCGACCGCGTACGTCCTGGACGTGGTCTTCTCCTCGCTGGTCGCCCAGGGCGTCGACCTCGAGGGCATCGTGCTCAAGCCCAACATGGTCGTCGCGGGCGCGGCGTGCCCCGACCAGCCCACCGTCCAGGAGGCCGCCACGGCGACCCTGCGCGTGATGGGCGAGCATGTCCCCGACGCCGTGCCGGGAATCGCCTTCCTGTCCGGCGGTCAACCGCCAGAGCTCGCGACGGCACACCTCGCCGCCATGGCCGGCGAGCCGTCGCCCTGGCAGGTGACCTTCTCCTTCGGCCGCGCTCTGGTTGATCCGGCCCTGCGGGCCTGGGCTGGCGACCCGGCCCGCTGGGCCGCCGGCCAGGCCGCCCTGGGGGCCCGGATCCAAGCCAACGCGGCGGCCCGCGGCGGCTGAACACAAGACCTCACCGGGGCAGCGTGAGTCGCACCGTGGTGCCCTCCCCTGGCCTTCCCTCCACCTCCAGGCGGGCACCGAGCAGGCGGGCCCGGTCGCGCATGCTCGTCAGCCCGTGCGTGTCGCTCCCTGCCGTCGGCACTGTGCCGCAGCCGTCGTCGCTGACCTCCAGCACAACCTGGGTTGCCTCGTCAACGAGGCGCAACCAGACAGCGCTGGAGTCAGCGTGCTTCACGACGTTGTGCAGCGCCTCCTGCGCGATGCGGTACAGCGCGGTCTCCTGCACCGGGTCCAGCACCGCAGCCTCCACCTGGACATCGACGTCCACATCGACGCCCGGCAGCCCGCGCGCGAGGGCGCGCAGACCGGCCTCGAGACCGAGGTCGTCGAGCAACGGCGGCCGCAGCGCGCGCACGGCCGATCGCGTCTCGGCAGCAGTGAGGGCGACCAGCTCCGACGCGCGGCGGAGCTGGTGAGCTGCCGCTCCCGGATCGTCGGCCAGCGCCTCCTGCGCCGCGGACAGGTGGAACGACAGCGCTGCGATCCGCTGCGACACCCCGTCGTGCAGCTCGCGCGCAAGCCGCGCCCGCTCCTGCTCCTCCGCATGCACCAGACGTGCGGCAAGGGCCTGTAGCTCGTTCTGGCGCAGCTCGAGCCGACGGACCAGGCGGGCGGTGTGCACGGCGCCGGCGACCATCGAGGCGGTGGACTCCAGCAGGGCCAGGTCCGCCGAGCCCCAGTCCCGCCGCTGCGCTGTATGCAGGTTCAGAACGCCCACGACCTCCCCAGCCAGGGTGACCATGGGCACCGACGCCATCGAGGTGTAGTCCTCTCCGCGCAACTGCGGAAAGCCGCGCCAGCGGGCATCAGTCAGCTTGCCGTCGGGGAGCGCGACGTGGGTCCGCCGGCTGGCCACCCAGCCGCTGATGCCCTCCCCCAGCGGCAGGTGCACCGTGCCCACCGTCTCCTCGAAGGGCGGGGTGGCTCCAACCAGAGTGAGCTGCCTGTCGTCGTCGTCGAGGATGAAGACGAAGACCACGTCCACGCACGTGGTCTGGCGGACCAGCCCGGCCACCTGGCCGGCCAGCGACCACACGTCGGCAACATGGACGCTGAGGTCGACGACCTGCTTGAGAAAGTCGTAACCGAACCGCCCGTCGCGGACCGGCTCCGGGACGGTCACCGGAACAGGCCCTCGCGCAGCGCGACAGCCACCGCCCCAGCCCGGTCGCTCACGTCAAGCTTGCGATACAGCCCCCTGAGGTGGGTCTTGATCGTCTCCTCGCCCAGCACGAGCTTGCTGGCGATCGCCCGGTTCGACAGCCCCGCGACCAACAGCTCGAGCACCTCGCTCTCGCGCTGGCTCAGACCCATCGCGGCGCCCGACCAGAACTCCCCGCTCTCCAGCCGGGCGGCGTGCAGCGCCACCCGCCCGGCGAGCGCGCTGTCGATGACCACCTCTCCGGCTGCCGCGCGCTCCACGTAGCTGGCGAGCTCCGCCCCCTGCACCTGCTTTAGCAGGTAGCCGGCCGCGCCCGCACGCAGCGCCTGGTAGAGGTACTGCGGCTCGTCGTAGACGCTGAGCATCACCACGCGGACCGACGGCAGCCGGGCGCCGAGCCGCTCGCAGACATCGAGCCCGCTCGACGCGCCGAGCCGGACGTCGCACAGTACGACGTCGGGCTTGAGGTTCAGCGCGAGCCGCTCTGCCTGCTCGGCATCCCCGGCCTCCCCGACGATTCGGATGCGCTGGGCATAGCGGGCGAGCATGGCAGCCAGCCCTTGGCGCACGACCTCCTGGTCGTCCACCAGTAGCAGCCGCACCGGCCGGGACAGCACCCGGTGACTGTACGGCCCGCTCCCCCGCAGGACCCCTCGCGCGGGGGAACTGCCGGACCGCCAGACGCTTTACCGTCCGGGCGACGCGACGGGTGGTCAACGGCGTGCATGACCTGCCCGACCGCAGCGAGGAGGGACCAGCGCATGCCTGACAAGGCGCTCCGGCTCAAGCGCGCGGGAATGAGAAACACGCGTCCCGTGATGCTCGCCGTCGCTGGCGACAGCGCCGCGGGCAAGACGACTCTGGTCAAAGGACTCGTCAAAGCGCTGGGCGAGGAACGGGTCACTGCGGTCTGCGTCGACGACTACCACCGCTACGACCGCGTGGAGCGCAAGGGACTGCCCTTCACACCGCTGCACCCGGACTGCAATTACATGGACATCATGGCCCAGCACCTGCAGCTGCTGGCCACCGGACAGCCCGTCCTGAAGCCGGTGTACGACCACTGCTCCGGCCAGCTGGTCCGTCCCGAGCTCGTCGAGCCACGGGAGTTTGTCATCATCGAGGGCCTGCTCCCGCTGCACAGCAAACTGTTGCGCGCCTGCTTCGACGTCGCGGTCTACCTCGACCCTCCCGAGGACATCAGGGTCGGCTGGAAGCTCGGCCGGGACACCAGCAAACGCGGCTACGACGAGGCACAGGTGCGGTCCGAGCTGGTGCGCCGGGAGCCCGAGTCCGCCGAGCACATCCGGCCCCAGCGCGAGCACGCCGACATCGTCGTTCGCTTTGCGCCGGTGGTCGGCCACGACGATCCACAGACACCGCTGTCAGCCGAGCTGCTCCTCCGGCCGACGATTCGCCACCCCGACCTCTCCTCCGTGCTGAGCGAGACCCGCAGCAGCGCCATGCACCTGAAGATGATCAGGGATGGCGACGGTCGTCCGGTCGACGCTCTGCACGTCCACGGCTACGTCGCCCGACCGGAGATCGCCCAGCTGGAGCAGGCAATCTGGGCCGAGCTCGATTTGCCGATGCCCCTTCCGAAGGCGCTGGGCGATGCAGGAGGAGGCGTGCGCAGTGAGCCCCTGGCGATCACCCAGCTGCTGTTGCTGGGCCACCTGCTCCGGGCGGCCTGAACCGGACCTACAGGACGGGATGCAGCCAGCCGTAGGGGTCCTCGGCTCGGCCGTACTGGATGTCCATGAGCGCCTGGCGCAGTTTCATGGTCACGGCGCCGGGCTCGCCGGTGCCCGCGACCGTCTCACCGTCGGGCCAGCGCAGCGCCCCGATCGGGGTGATCACAGCAGCGGTGCCGCAGGCGAAGACCTCGACGACCCGGCCGTCGGCCGCGCCCTTGCGCCACTCGTCGACGTCGACCCGACGCTCCTCGACCGGGTGGCCGAGATCGCGCGCGATCGTGATGATCGAGTCACGGGTGATCCCCTCCAAGATGGTGCCGCCGCTGATCTCGGGCGTCACCAGCGTGCCGTCGTCCAGGACCAGGAAGATGTTCATCCCGCCGAGCTCCTCGACCCAGCGGTGCTCGACCGCGTCCAGGAACACGACCTGGTCGCAGCCGTTCTCGATCGCCTCCTGCTGGGCCACGAGGGAGGCGGCGTAGTTGCCACCGCACTTGGCCGAACCGGTGCCTCCCGGCGCGGCGCGGACGTAGTCCTGCGTGAGCCAGAGCGACACGGGACGCAGGGGGCCGGAGAAGTAGTTGCCGGACGGCGAGGCGATGAGCAGGAAGCGGGCAGAGTCGCTCGGCCGGACGCCGAGGCCCACCTCGTCGCCGAACATGAACGGCCGCAGGTAGAGCGAGGCGCCCTCACCGCCCGGCACCCACGCCCGGTCGGTGCGGACAAGCAGCTCGCACGCCTGCACGAAGGCGTCCTCTGGGAAGACAGGCAGGGCCAGCCGCTCGCACGAGCGCGCGAGCCGGGCTGCGTTGCGCTCGGGCCGGAACATCGCGACGCCGCCGCCCGGCTGCAGGTAGGCCTTGAGCCCCTCGAAGACCTCCTGGCCGTAGTGCAGGACCACCGAGGCGGGGTCTACCTGCAGCGGCGCGTAGGCGGTCAGACAGGCGTCGTACCAGCCTTGATCGCCGGTCCAGCGCGCGCTGACCATGTGGTCGGTGAATACCCGCCCGAAGACCGGCGAGGAAAGCACCTTGGCGCGCGCCTCGGCGTCGACCGGGGTCCCTGTGGGCTGGAGCTCGAACTTCACTGCCACCTCCTGTGCGTCAGGGCCACGGTACTGCTCCCCGCCTCAACCGAGCAGGGCCAGCAGAGCGTCCCCGACCTCGTCGGTGCTGCGCGCAGCGGTCCCTCGACCGGCCAGGTCCGCGGCGACCGCCGCCTCGACCTTGGCAGCCAGGTCGGCGTGCCCGAGGTGCTCGAGCATCAGCGCGACCGAGAGCACCGCAGCAGTGGGGTCGGCCTTGCCCTGACCGGCGATGTCCGGGGCGCTGCCATGGACCGGTTCGAACATCGACGGGTTGGCCCGCGAGACGTCAAGGTTGCCGCTGGCAGCAAGCCCGATGCCGCCGCCGATAGCCGCGCCGATGTCGGTGAGGATGTCGCCGAACAGGTTGTCGGTGACGACGACGTCGAAGCGGCCCGGGTCGGTCACGAAGAACATCGCGGCCGCGTCTACGTGCTGGTAGTCAACGGTCACGTCCGGGAAGTCCAGGGCCACCTCGTCGCTGATGCGCTTCCAGAGCCCGCCGGCATGGACGAGCACGTTGGTCTTGTGCACCATCGTCAGGTGCCCGCGTCTGGCCTGCGCCCGGCCGAAGGCGTCGCGGACGACCCGCTCCACGCCGTACGCCGTGTTGATCGAGACCTCGGTGGCGACCTCGTGCGGCGTGCCGGCCCGCATCGTCCCGCCGTTGCCGACGTAGGGCCCCTCGGTCCCCTCCCGGACGACGACCATGTCGATGGGCTTGTCCCCAAGGGGTCCGGTCACGCCGGGAAAGAGCCGCACGGGCCGCAGGTTGACGTGGTGGTCCAGCTCGAAGCGCAGCCGCAGCAGCAGGCCGCGCTCCAAGACCCCGGGCGGCACCGATGGGTCTCCCACGGCGCCGAGCAGGATCACGTCGTGGTCGCGCAACTCGGCGAGGACCGAGGACGGCAGCGCCTCACCGGTGCGGTGGTAAGCCGCCGCCCCCAGGTCGTACGACGTGGTCTGTACGCCAGGCAGCACGGCGGACAAGACACGCAGCCCCTGGGCCACCACCTCCGGCCCGATGCCGTCGCCACCAATGACTGCAAGTCGGGTGCTCATGATCCGCCCATGTCTGACACCCTACGGCTTTGGGACGGACGTCCCGACAGGTGGGATGATCCGTCAGTGCCTCAGCTCCGCGCGCGGTTGACCGCACCGATGAGCGCCCGCAGCGACGACGTGACGATGCTGGCGTGCACGCCGCAGCCCCACAGGACCTGACCGTCGACCGCCACCTCGAGGTATGAGGCGGCCTGGGCCTCCTCGCCGGCGCCGGTGGCGTGCTCGAAGTAGTCAAGGACGCGGACGTCGAGGTCCAGCGCGGACAGCGCGTGGACAAAGGCTGCGATCGGGCCGTTGCCCTCGCCGGACAAGGTGCGGGCGGCCCCTTCCCAGAGGACCTCGGCCGTGATGCGGTCGACCTCTCCGCTCGCGGTCGAGAACGACAGGACCTTCAGGGGCTCGGTCCGGGCGAAGTAGGTCTGGCCGAACAGCGACCAGATCTGGGCCGGCGCGATCTCGCCCCCGGAGGCGTCCGCCACGACCTGGACGACCCGGGAGAACTCGATCTGCATGCGACGCGGCAGGTCGAGGTGGTGCTCGCTCTTGAGCACGTAGGCGACGCCGCCCTTGCCGGACTGGCTGTTGACGCGGATGACGGCCTCGTAGGAGCGGCCCACGTCGAGCGGGTCGATCGGCAGGTAGGGGACGCCCCAGGGGAAGTCCCGGACCGGCACGCCGGCCTCTTCAGCGGCCCGCTCGAGCGCCTCGAGGCCCTTCTTGATGGCGTCCTGGTGAGAGCCGGAGAAGGCCGTGTAGACGAGGTCGCCGGCGTAGGGGTGCCGTGGGTGTACGGGCAGCTGGTTGCAGTACTCGACCGTGCGGCGGACCTCGTCGATGTCACTGAAGTCGATGCCCGCGTCGACTCCCTGCGTGACCAGGTTGAGCCCGAGGGTGACGAGGCAGACGTTGCCGGTGCGCTCGCCGTTGCCGAACAGGCAACCCTCAACGCGGTCGGCGCCCGCCATCAGCCCGAGCTCGGCAGCGGCCACTGCCGTACCGCGGTCGTTGTGGGGGTGCAGCGAGAGGATGACGCTGCTACGGCGGTCGCCCAGCGCCCGCCCAAACCACTCAATCTGGTCGGCGTAGGTGCTCGGGACCGACATCTCCACGGTGGCCGGCAGGTTGAGGACGACGGGCCGCTGCGGCGTCGGCTGCCAGACGTCCATGACTGCCTCGCAGACCTCGAGCGCGTAGTCCAGCTCGGTGCCGGTGAACGACTCGGGCGAGTATTGCCACCTGACGTCGGTAGCGGCTCCTTGCTGTCCAGCACCGCTGTGGCCCTGCTCTGTTTCGGCTCCGCCGTCGCCGAGCAGCTGCTCGGCGTAAATATTTCACCACAACGCGCCCTGGACGGCGATGTCCTTCACGCCGTCCTTGTCCAGACCGAAGACAACCTGCCGTTGCAGGGTCGACGTGGAGTTGTAGAGGTGGATCAGCGCCGTGCCACCGAAGCCGACGAGCGACGCGACGGTGCGCTCGATGAGCTCCTCGCGCGCCTGAGTCAGCACCTGGATCGTCACGCCGACGGGGACCCGGTCCTGCTCGACCAGGGCACGGATGAAGTCGAAGTCCGTCTGGCTCGCGGCCGGGAAGCCGACCTCGATCTCGCGGTAGCCCATAGCCACGAGCAGCTCGAACATCCGCAGCTTGCGGGCGTTGTCCATCGGGTCGATCAGAGCCTGGTTGCCATCGCGCAGGTCGACGCTGCACCACTGCGGGCTGCGGGTGATGACCTGCTGCGGCCAGGCACGGTCCGGGATCTGCACGGGTGGGAACGGCTGGTAGCGGCCGACGGGCATCGGCGCGGGAGGGGTGGTTACGGGGCGGTTCACGAGTGGGCTCCGGGTCTGTCAGGGGGTGCGGCCAGCACATCACCCGCGACGGGGAGCCGGCCTAGGAACGGGCCCCGTCGCGGCGCATAAGCAGGAGGCTGCGGCGCTGCACCCCCCTACGGTAGCCCCTCCCGCCGCAGGGGTGCGACGAGGTCGCCGTCAGACGAGGTCGACGGCCCGGACGTTGTGCGCGCCGATCGCCGTGGCGATCTCCTGCAGCACGTCGGCCGGCACGGCGTCGTCAACCGTGAGCGCCATCAGGGCATCACCGCCCTGGGCAGTGCGGCTGACCTGGGCGCCGGCGATGTTGATGGCCGCCTCTCCGAGCCGGGCGCCGACGAGCCCGACCACGCCGGGCTTGTCGTGGTAGCGCAGGAACAGCAGGTGCTCGGCCGGCACAAGGTCGACGTCGAAGCCGTCAACGGCAGTGAGCCGCTCGAGCTTGCGCGGGCCCGTGAGCGTGCCCGACACCGACACGGTCTCGCCGCTGGGAAGCACACCCGAGAGCGTGATCAGATTGCGGTAGTCGGGGCTGTCGGCGGTACTGGTCAAGGTGAGCTCGACGCCCCGCTCGGCGGCCAGCGTCGGCGCGTTGACGAAGGTGACCTGCTCCTCGACGACATCAGCGAAAACACCCTTCAGGGCGGCGAGCTGCAGGACCGACACGTCGAAAGCGGCGATCTCCCCGGCCACCTCGAGCGAGACGCTCGAGGCGACGCCGCCGGCCAGCGCGGTGAAGACCCGGCCGAGCTTCTCGACGAGCGGCAGGGCAGGTCGCAGCTCCTCGGCGACGACGCCGCCGGCCTGGACGTTGACGGCGTCGGGGACGAAGTCGCCCTCGAGGGCAAGCTTGACCGAGCGGGCCACGGCGACGCCGGCCTTGTCCTGGGCCTCCACCGTGGAGGCGCCGAGATGGGGCGCCACGATGACCGAGTCAAACTCGAACAGCGGCGACTCGGTGCACGGCTCGGTCGCGAAGACGTCGATGCCGGCGCCCGCGACGTGGCCGCTCTTGATGGCCTGGGCAAGAGCGTGCTCGTCCACAAGTCCACCGCGCGCGGCGTTGATGATCCGGACGCCGGGCTTGCAGCTGGCCAGCTCCTTCTCGCCGATGAGGCCGACTGTCTCGGCGGTCTTCGGAAGGTGGATGGAGATGAAGTCGCTCTCGCGAAGAAGCTCGTCCAGGCCGACCAGCCGGACGCCGATCTGGGCCGCCCGGGCCGGCTGCACATAGGGGTCGTAGGCGAGCAGCTTCACGCCGAAGGCGCTCATCCGCTGGGCGAACAGCACGCCGATGCGGCCGAGGCCGACGACGCCGACAACCTTGTCGGCGATCTCGACCCCGGTCCACTTGCTGCGCTGCCACTTGCCGGCCTTGAGCGACGCGTTGGCAGGCGCCAGGTTGCGGGCGCAGGCCAGGAGCAGCGCGACGGCCTGCTCGGCGGCGCTGACGATGTTGGACTGCGGGGCGTTGACGACCATGACGCCGCGCGCCGTGGCGGCCTTGACGTCGACGTTGTCCAGGCCGATGCCGGCGCGCGCGACGACCTTCAGGCGCGGGGCGGCCGCGAGGGCCTCCTCGTCCACCTGCGTCGCGCTGCGGATGAGCACAGCATCCGCGTCGGCGAGAGCTGGCAGCAGCGCGGCCCGGTCAGCACCGTCCACGTGGCGGATGTCGAAGCCGTCACCGAGCACAGCAAGGACCGAGGGAGCAAGCTCTTCGGCGATGAGGACAACAGGGCGAGCGGTCACAGACGGTCCTTCGGCTGGCAGGTGGAGAGGGGAAGGTCAGGAACAGGCTGGCTTGATGCGGCCGGGCGGGGACGCGCTGCTACTCGCCGCTGTCGTCGATCCAGGCCATCATCGGGCGCAGGGCAGCACCCACAACCTCGATCGGGTGCTCAGCGCCGGCCTTGCGGTAGGCCGCCATCTCGGGGCCGCCGGCGTCGTCGTCGGCGATCAGCGCCTTGGTGAAGGTGCCGTCCTGGATCTCGGCCAGGATGCGCTTCATCTCCGCCTTGGTCTCGGCGGTGATGATGCGGGGACCGGTCTTGTAGTCGCCGAACTCCGCCGTGTCCGAGATCGACCAGCGCATCTTGCCGATGCCGCCCTCGTACATCAGGTCCACAATCAGCTTGAGCTCGTGCAAGCACTCGAAATAGGCCACCTCGGGCTGGTAGCCAGCCTCGATGAGAACCTCGAAGCCGGTCTGCACGAGCGCTGAGGCGCCACCGCAGAGCACGGCTTGCTCCCCGAACAGGTCGGTCTCGGTCTCCTCGGTGAAGGTCGTCTTGATAACGCCGGCGCGGGTGCCGCCGATGCCCTTGGCCCAGGACAGCGCGAGCGCCTGCGCGTTTCCAGTCGCGTCCTGCTCGACGGCGATGAGGCAGGGAACGCCCTTGCCGTCGACGAACTGGCGGCGGACGAGGTGGCCCGGCCCTTTGGGCGCGACCATGGCGACGTCGACACCGGCCGGCGGGGTGATGAGGCCGAACCGGATGTTGAGCCCGTGACCGAACAGCAGCGCGTCGCCGTCGTTGAGGTTGGGGGCGACGTCGGCTTCGTAGAGCTTGCGCTGCACGGTGTCGGGCGCGAGGATCATGATCACGTCGGCCTCCGCGCAGGCGACGGCGGGCGTGACGACCCGCAGGCCGTCGGCCTCGGCCTTGGCGCGGCTCTTGGAGCCCTCGGGCAAGCCGACGCGCACGTCGACGCCGGAGTCGCGCAGCGACAGGGCGTGGGCGTGCCCCTGGCTGCCGTATCCGAGGACTGCGACGGTGCGGCCCTGGATGATCGACAGATCGGCGTCATCGTCGTAGAAGACCTCAGCCATGGGTTCGTAGTTCCTTCCGAGAGGGTGACAGGGACGAGGAGGCGATCAGGCAGTGCTGCGAAGGCGCTCGGAGCCGGTCATCGAGCGCGAACCTCGACCGACTGCGACCATGCCGGACTGGACGAGCTCGCGGATGCCGAAGGGCTCGAGCACCTTGATCAGGGCCGACAGCTTGTCGACGGTGCCAGTGGCCTCGATGGTGACGGCGTCGGCGGCGACGTCGACGACCTTGGCCCGGAAAAGCTGCACGGTCTCAAGCACGTGCGACCGGGTGGTGAGGTCGGCCTTGACCTTGACGAGCAGCAGCTCGCGCTGCACCGACGAAGCCGGGTCCAGCTCGACGATCTTGAGCACGTTGATGAGCTTGTTGAGCTGCTTGGTGACCTGCTCCAGGGGCAGGTCCTCGACCTCGACCACGATCGTCATACGCGAGGTCGTCGGGTGCTCGGTAGGGCCGACGGCAAGCGAGGAGATGTTGAAGCCGCGGCGGCTGAACAGCGCAGAAACGCGCGCCAGGACGCCGGGCTTGTCCTCGACGAGGACGGACAGGGTGTGTCGGGTGATGGCCATGTGTGGGTGCTGCTCTCCTAGACGTCGTCCGCGTCCCACACGGGGCGCGTGTCGCGGGCGGCCAAGATCTCGTCGTTGCTGGTCCCGGCCGGCACCATGGGCCAGACCATGGCGTCCTGGCCTACGACGAAGTCGATCACGACCGGCTGGTCGTTGATCGCCATGGCCTTCTCGATGGTCGCGTCGACGTCGTCCTTGGCGTCGCAGCGCAGCCCGATGCAGCCCATGGCGTCGGCCAGCTTGACGAAGTCCGGGATGCGCTTGGACTGGAGGTTGGTGTTGGAGTACCGGCCGTCGTAGAACAGCGTCTGCCATTGCCGCACCATGCCGAGGTTGCCGTTGTTGATGATCGCGACCTTGATCGGGATGCCCTCGATCGCGCAGGTGACCAGCTCCTGGTTGGTCATCTGGAAGCAGCCGTCGCCGTCGATCGCCCAGACGGTCGCCTCGGGCCGGCCGACCTTGGCGCCCATGGCGGCCGGGACGGAGTAGCCCATGGTGCCGAGGCCGCCGGAGTTCAGCCACGTATAGGGGTTCTCGTAGCAGATGAACTGACTGGCCCACATCTGGTGCTGGCCGACGCCGGCAACGTAGAGCGACTCGGGGCCGGAGATCTGGCCGATCCGGCTGATCACGTGCTGCGGCGCCAGCGACCCGTCGGTGGGCTCCTCGTAGCCGAGTGGGTAAGTCTCCCGCCAGTCGTCAAGTTGTGCCCACCAGCCGGTCAGGTCGGCGCGGGTCCCGGCCGCGTAGACCTCCTGCACGGCCAGCACCAGGTCGGCGATCGTCTCGCGGCAGTCACCCACAATCGGCACGTCGGCAACGCGGTTCTTGCCGATCTCCGCTGGGTCGATGTCGGCGTGCACGACCTTGGCCTCTGGCGCGAAGCTGGAGAGCTTGCCGGTGACGCGGTCATCGAAGCGGGCACCGAGGCAGATCAGCAGGTCCGACTTCTGCAGAGCGGTGACGGCAGCCACGGTGCCATGCATGCCCGGCATCCCAAGGTGCTGCGCATGGCTGTCGGGGAACGCGCCGCGGGCCATCAAGGTCGTGACGACCGGGATCCCGGTCAGCTCGGCCAACGCCCGGAGCTCGGCCGCCGCACGGGCCTTCAGGACGCCACCGCCGACGTAGAGCACCGGGCGCTTGGCCTCGGCAACGAGCCGAGCCGCCTCCCGCACCTGCTTGGCGTGCGGCCGGGTCGTCGGGTGGTAGCCGGGCAGGTCCAGCGTCGGGGGCCAGGAGAAGTCGCCGGCCGCCTGCAGGATGTCCTTGGGCAGGTCGACCAGCACAGGCCCGGGGCGGCCCGAAGCAGCGAGGTGGAAGGCCTCCGCGATGGTCCGGGGGATCTCCTCCACGGACTTGACGAGGAAGTTGTGCTTGGTGATCGGCATCGTGATGCCGCAGATGTCCGCCTCCTGGAAGGCGTCCGTCCCGATTGCGCCGCTCGGCACCTGGCCGGTGATCGCGACGATCGGGACCGAGTCCATGTAGGCGTCGGCGATCGGGGTCACCAGGTTGGTTGCCCCCGGACCGCTCGTTGCCATGCAGACACCGACGCGTCCGGTGGCTTGGGCGTAACCCTCGGCCGCGTGCCCGGCGCCCTGCTCATGACGCACCAGGATGTGCCGCACGGTCTGGCTGTCGAACAGCGGATCGTAGGCCGGCAGGATCGCGCCACCGGGGATACCGAAGACGACCTCCACGCCGACGCTTTCGAGCGAACGGACGAGCGACTGCGCGCCGGTGAGGCTCTCGGACATCTGCCTGGCTTCCTGATCGGTGTTCGGGCTGTTCGGTGTTCGGGCAATCAGTGTGCGGGCAAAAAAGAACCCCTCGTGCAGTGCACGGAGGGGTGAGCGCGTTCGGCGGCCGCAGACGGCGCCGACGCGCTAGGGAACTACGAGGAGGCTGTGCACAACCCCATCGTGCGCCTCCGGGCAGCCGGAGTCAAACAGGATGGGACACCCATCCCACCTGCTGGTACGCCGACCAGGTCTGCCTCGTCCCGGCGGCCGCTCCACCATCACGCTCCGGCCCGATCCGCCTACCTGTGCTGGCCCAACACCAACAAGAACAGGTCAGCCGGTGATGGCGCCCTGCGCGGCCGAGCCCACGAGCTTGGCGTACTTGCCGAGCACGCCGGTCGTGTAGCGGGGTTCGAGCGGCTTCCACCCGGCGCGGCGGCGATCCAGCTCGGCCGCCTCCACGAGCAGGTCCAGCGTGCGGGCCGTGACATCGAGCCGGATGCGGTCGCCGTCCTGCACGAGCGCGATCGGCCCGCCGTCGGTCGCCTCGGGAGCCACGTGGCCGACGCACAGTCCCGTCGTACCCCCTGAGAATCGTCCGTCGGTCAGCAGCATGACGTCCTTGCCGAGGCCGGCGCCCTTGATGGCGCCGGTCACCATCAGCATCTCGCGCATGCCAGGGCCGCCTTTGGGTCCCTCGTAGCGGATGACGACGACAGAACCCTTGGCCAGCGTTCCCTCGGTCACGGCGTCCATGGCACCCTGCTCGCCGTCAAAGACCCGGGCAGTGCCCTCGAAGACGTCGCTGTCGAAGCCGGCCGTCTTGACCACCGCGCCGTCGGGGGCCAGCGAGCCGCGCACAACTGTGAGACCGCCGGTCTTGTGGATCGGGTTGGCGAGGGCGTGGATGACGTCGCCGTCCGGGGCAGCTGGCGCCAGCTCGTGGAGGTTCTCGGCCATCGTCTTGCCGGTACACGTGAGGGCGTCGCCGTGCAGCAGGCCGGCGTCGAGCAACACCTTCATGACGACCGGCACACCACCGATGCGGTCGATGTCGGTCATCACGTAGCGGCCGAACGGCTTCACGTCAGCCAGGAGCGGCACCTTGTCGCCGATGCGGTTGAAGTCGTCGAGGGTCAACGGGACCCGAGCCTCGTGCGCGATGGCCAGCAGGTGGAGCACGGCGTTGGTCGAGCCGCCCAGCGCCATCACAACGGTGATCGCGTTCTCGAACGCCTTCATGGTCATGACCTGGCGGGCCGTGATGCCCTGCTCGATCAGCCGGACGACGGCTACACCGGAGCGCACCGCGATGTCGTCTCGCCGGCGGTCGACTGCCGGCGGGGCGGCCGAGCCCGGGAGCGCCATCCCGAGTGCCTCGGCCGCCGCGGCCATCGTGTTGGCGGTGTACATCCCGCCGCAGGCTCCCTCACCGGGACAGGTCGCCTTTTCGATGGCGGTCAGCTCCTCACGGGTGATCAGGCCGCGGGCACAGGCGCCGACCCCCTCGAAGACGTCGATGATGGTGAGGTCGCGCTCGCCGTCGGGCGTCTGCAGCTTTCCGGGCAGCGTCGCACCGGCGTAGACGAACACCGAGGCCAGGTCCAGGCGGGCGGCGGCCATGAGCATGCCCGGCAACGACTTGTCGCAGCCGGCGAGGGTGACGGTGCCGTCCAGCCGCTCGGCGAAAACGACGGTCTCGACCGAGTCGGCGATGACCTCGCGGGAGACCAGGGACGCGCGCATCCCCTCGTGGCCCATCGAGATGCCGTCCGACACCGAGATGGTGCCGAATTCCATCGGGAAGCCGCCCGCCTGACGGACGCCGACCTTGGCCGCCTTGGCGAGCCGGTCGAGCGAGAGGTTGCAGGGGGTGATCTCGTTCCAGGATGAGGCGACGCCGATCTGCGGCTTGTCCATGTCCTCGTCGCCCATGCCGACGGCGCGGAGCATCGCGCGGGCAGGCGCCCGGTGGTCCCCCTGGGTGACGTCGGTGCTGCGGGGCTTGCGGTTCACGCCGGGAGTCATGGGTCAAGCCTAGGTCCGGGCCCGCGTGCGAGCATCGGACGGGTGAGCGCGTCCTCCGCAGGGCCCCCGCCCGACCGCGTGGTCCTGCGCCCCGACCCCGGGACCGGCTTCGTGGTCATCGTTTTCGCCGTGGCCTGCTTGCCGCTGGCCACCTCCAGGACGTGGCTGCTCCCGCTGCTGCTCGTCCCAGCCGCATGCATCGTCTGGCAGCGCAGGGCCCGCGTCGTCGCGGACAACGCCGGGCTGACGTTCTGCAACGGGCTGCGGACCGAGCGGGTCGCGTGGGAGCAGGTGCAGGGGTTCGATCTCGCAGCCCGGGGCCGGGTCCGCCTCCTGCGTGCCGGGCAGGAGCCGACCGCCCTCACCGGACTGCAGCGCCGCGACCTCCCCCGGCTGATCGCCGTCGGCGAGCAGGCGGCCCGCCGCTCGCCCTAAGGTGCACTGCTGTGGGCAGCACCTTTGACTTCACCAGTGCGGACGGCACCGTGCTGAAGGGCTGGCGCAACCACGACGTCGATGACCCGAACGGCATCCCACTCGTCATCAGCAACGGTCTCGGGACAACCCCCGAGGCCTGGCCCGCGTTGATCGGCAGCGACAGCGGCTACCGCACCTGCACCTTCTACTACCGGGGCACGTTCGGCTCCGAGCGACCCACCGACCCGACGCGCATCCGGGTCGAGGACCACGTCGATGACCTGGTGGCCCTCATGGACGCCGAAGGCGTCGAGCGGGCCCTGGTCCTGTGCTGGTCGATCGGCGTCAACATCGGCTTTGAGCTGGCGCAACGTCACCCCGAACGGGTCGCCGGTCTGATGGCCGTCGCCGGCGTCCCCGGCGGGACCTTCCGCACCATGGGCGGCCCGTGGCGCGTCCCGCGGGCTCTTCGCAAGCCGCTCGCCGTGAACGTCGCGAAGGCCCTGCGCACAGCCGGTCCGACGCTCACCTGGCTGGCGCCCAGGATTCCCGTCGACGCCCGCCTCACCTGGCTGCTTGCCCATTCCGGTGTCTTCAGCCCAGCCGCGCGCCCCGAGCTGGTGGTGCCGATGCTCAGCGAGTTCCTGCAGCACGACTGGCGCTGGTACATGGAGCTTGCCGTCGCGGCGAGCACGCACGACGCGATGGATTTGTCGTTCGTCCAGTGCCCGACGACTCTCGTCGCCGGCAAGAGGGACGTGCTCACCTCCATGCACGACATCGTTGATGCGGCCGCGAGGATCCCGCACGCGCAGATAACAGTGCTCCCCGGCAGCCACTTCCTGCCGCTGGAATACCCGGAGCTGCTCGGCACCGCCCTCAGCGAGCTGGCCCGGCGCAGTCAACTCCCGACGCAGGCGTGATGACGCTCCTGCGGCGTACTGAGGCTCCGATCGGCGACGATAGAGCGGTGAGCACCACTACCCGCGTGCAGGCGACCCCGCAGGCTGAGCGCCGCAGCGCCGAGGCACGGGCGGCGGCGACGGCCGCAGAGGCGTCCCGGCTCCAGCCCAAGGGCCTGGTCCGCCGGCTTGGTCGGTTCGTCGCGGACGTGTGGCGCAAGGGCGACCGGGACCGCCTGCTTGGCCTGGCGGCGGAGAACGCCTTCATGGCCGTGCTCACCTTGTTCCCCTCGCTGATCGTCGTCGCCGCTGTGCTCGGCCAGCTCGGCACCATCATCGGTCGGGCCAACGCGCAGCGCGTCGAGAACGCCGTCCTGGACTTCATGACCCGCCTCCTGACTACCGAGGCCTCCGGCGCCATCGCCACGGCCCGCGGTCTGTTCCAGACCGACAGCAACGCCCTGACCCTGGCCCTGGTGCTGGCCCTGGTCTCGCTGGCCACGGCCTTCGCCGGCGTCATCAACACCGTGACCATCGCCTACGACGTACACGACACCCGGGGATGGTGGCGGCGGCGCTGGCTGGGCCTGCTGGTCGGCACCGGCAGCGTGCTCACGGGGGCCGTTGTGGTGACCCTGGTCGTCGTCGGGCCCCTGTTCGGCCGCGCCGAGCAGGTCGTTTCGAGCGTCGGGCTCAACGAGGCCTACGCTTCGGTCTGGTCCTACGCCCGCTGGCCGGTGGCATTTCTGTCCCTCGTCCTGTGGGCCACGACGCTGTTCCATCTGTGCCCCGACCGCCCGAGCCGCTGGCGCGAAGGCCTGCCTGGCGGCCTGTTGACGGCCCTGTTCTGGTTGGGCGCCTCAGTCGGCTTCAATCTCTACCTCGAGGTGGCGTTGTCCCGCTCCCCCGTCTTCGGAGCCCTCGGTGGCGGTCTCATCCTGATGACGTGGTTCTATCTGCTCTGCCTTGGCCTGCTCACCGGCGCCGAGCTCAACGCGGTCCGCCTTGCCCGCCGCGCCAGCGCGCCAGACGCCGGTGGACCCGACGCTCCCGCCGGCGCCCTACTGCCGGACCCCTAGCGCCTCGAGCACGAGGCGGCGTACGACGGAGGCGTCGGCCTGCCCTCCCGTGCTCTTCATGACGGCGCCCACCAGGGCACCGGCCGCCTGCACCTTGCCGTCGCGCACCTTCTGCGCTGCGTCGGGTTGGGCAGCGATGGCATCGCCGACTGCGGTGGCAAGGGCCGCTTCGTCGGAGACGACAGCGAGGCCGCGGGACGCGACGACGGCGTCGGGGTCGCCCTCACCGTTCAGCACTCCGGCAACCACCTGGCGGGCCAGGCCGGCGGTCAGCGCGCCCTCGGCGACGAGCGCGGCGACGCGCGCCACCTGGACAGGGGTGATGGCCAGCTCGACTGCCTCCACGCCCGCCGTGTTGGCGGCCTGCGCGAGGTGGCCCAGCCACCAGTTGCGGGCCTCGGCTGGCGGGGCGCCGGCGTCAACCGTCGCGAGGACCAGGTCGAGGACACCGGCGTTGACCATCGCCTGCGCGTCGAGCCCGGACAGCCCGAGATCGGCAAGCAACCGGGTGCGCCGGCCCGAGGGCGCCTCCGGCAGGGCCGCCTTCAGCTCGGCGACCCAAGCGGGGTCAGGGGCGATCGGGACGAGGTCGGGCTCGGGGAAGTAGCGGTAGTCGGTCGCCTCCTCCTTCGAACGGCCGGACGTGCTCATCCCGGTGTCCTCGTGGAAGTGGCGCGTCTCCTGGACGATCCGCCCGCCGGCCCGCAGGACGCCGGCCTGGCGCTCGACCTCGGAGCGGACGGAGCGCTCCACCGAGCGCAGCGAGTTGACGTTCTTGGTCTCCGAGCGGGTGCCCCACTCCTGCCCGGGGCGGTTCAGCGACACGTTGACGTCGCAGCGCAAGGAACCCTGCTCCATCCGCACGTCCGAGACGCCGAGCCCGCGCAGCACGTCCCGAAGCTCGGCGACGTAGGCCTTCGCGACCTGGCCCGGCATCGGGCCGGTGCCGGTGACCGGCTTGGTGACGATCTCCACGAGCGGGATGCCGGCGCGGTTGTAGTCGACGAGCGAGTGGGTCGCGCCGTGGATGCGGCCGGTGGCACCACCGACGTGAAGCGACTTCCCGGTGTCCTCCTCGAGGTGGACCCGCTCGATCGGGATGCGGACGGTCTCGGCGGTGCCTGACTCGCCGGGGACCTGTACGTCGAGGTAGCCGTCGGTGCACAGCGGCTCGTCGTACTGGCTGGTCTGGAAGTTCTTGGGCATGTCCGGGTAGAAGTAGTTCTTGCGTGCGAAGCGGCACCACGTGGCGATGTCGCAGTGCAGCGCGAGGCCGATCCGGATCGTCGACTCGATGGCCGTCGCGTTGACCACCGGCAACGCGCCGGGCAGGCCAAGGCAGACCGGGCAGACCTGGGTGTTGGGCTCGGCGCCGAACGCCGTCGCGCAGCCGCAGAACATCTTGCTGGCCGTGCCGAGCTCGACGTGGGTCTCCAGGCCGATCACCGGCTCGAACTCCTGCAGGGCCTCGCTGTAAGGGACTGGCTGGGTCACGAGGCGACCAGCTCAGGTGCCTGCGCGAGCAACGGGCCGCCCCAGCGGTCGAGATAGGCCGTCTCCATGGCTGCCCCCACCCGGTAGAGCCGATCGTCCTTCAGCGTCGGCGCCATGATCTGCAAGCCGACGGGCAGGCCCTCGGACAGCCCTGCCGGCAAGGACATCGCCGGTCCGCCGTACAGGTTGGCGGGGATGCTCGCAACGTCCTGGCGGTACATCGCCAGGGGGTCGGCCAGCTTGGCTCCGAGCGGGAAGGCGACGGTCGGGCAGGTCGGCGCCACCAGGACGTCGGTCCGCGCGAACGCCGCCTCGAAGTCGCGCGTGATGAGGGTCCGGACCTTCTGGGCCGAGCCGTAGTAGGCGTCGTAGTAACCGCTCGACAAGGCGTAGGTGCCAAGGATGATCCGCCGTTTCACCTCGGCCCCGAAGCCCTGCCCGCGGGTCAACGCCGTGACCTCCTCGAGCGAGTGGACGCCGTCGTCGCCCACGCGCAGTCCGTAGCGGACGGCGTCGAAGCGGGCCAGGTTGGAAGACGCCTCGGCGGGCGCGATCAGGTAGTAGGCGGCCAGCGCGTAGTCGAAGTGCGGGCAGCTGACCTCGGTGACGGTGGCGCCCAGATCCTGCAGCAGGGCGACGGCCTCCGCGAACCGCTCCTGCACCCCTGGCTCGTAGCCCTCGCCGGACAGCTCCTTCACGACCCCCACGCGGACGCCGGACAGGTCGCCGAGCGCTCCCTGGCGGGCCGCGGCCACGACGGGCGGCACGGGCGCGTCGATGGAGGTGGAGTCGCGCGGGTCGTGGCCGGCGACGACCTCGTGCAGCAGCGCGGCGTCAAGGACCGTGCGGGCACAGGGCCCGGCCTGGTCGAGCGAGCTGGAGAACGCGATGAGCCCGTAGCGCGAGACGCCGCCGTAGGTCGGCTTGACGCCGACCGTGCCGGTCACGGCAGCGGGCTGGCGAATCGAGCCGCCGGTGTCGGTGCCGATCGCGAGCGGCGCCTGGAAAGCCGCGACCGCGGCCGAGCTGCCGCCGCCCGAGCCGCCGGGGATGCGGGTGAGGTTCCAGGGGTTGTGGGTCGGGCCGTAGGCGCTGTGCTCGGTGCTCGAACCCATGGCGAACTCGTCCAGGTTCGTTTTGCCCAGGATGACCACACCGGCGGCCTTCAGGCGGGCGGTGACAGTGGCGTCGTAGGGCGGGCACCAGCCCGCCAAGATCCGGCTGCCGGCTGTGGTGGGGACACCCTTGGTGCAGAGCAGGTCCTTCAGCGCCAGGGGTACGCCGGCCAGCGGTCCGGTGAGCTCGCCCGCATCGACCCGGCGGGCCTGCTCCAGCGCACCCTCGGCATCGACGTGCAGGAAGGCGTGCACGTCACCGTCGACCGCAGCTATCCGGTCCAGATGGGCCTGCGCCACCTCGGTCGCACTGGTGTCCCGGGCGGCGATCGCGGCGGCGAGCTGGTCCGCGGTCAGCCGCGTCAGGTCGGTCATGACTGCTCGTCAAGGATCCGGGGGACCCGGAAGCGACCGTCCTCGGCCGCTGGGGCCATGGCCAGCACGCAGTCACGGTCCAGCGACGGGGTGACGACGTCGGGCCTGGTGACGTTGTCCAGCCGCACCGCGTGGGAGGTGGCGGGGACGTCTGCTGCGGCCACCTCGGACACCCGGGCCACGGCGCCCAGGATCACGTGGAGCTGGGCGGCGAGCCCCGCCAGCTCCTCGTCGGCGAGCGCCAGCCGCGCCAACCGGGCGAGGTGCGCCACCTCGTCGCGGGTGATCTCGGACATGCGGCTCCTGGCTCGTCGGGCCGCCGTTCTGCGACCTTCGGCAGTCTAGGGCGGTCGCTTCGACGGGCGTTCCGCGCGGCGCACGGTTCCTTCGCGGACACGACCCAGAAACAGCCAGGCAACCCAAGGTCGCCATCATGATCAGGTCGTTGCGTTTCTGCCGAGGAGGTCGCTGTGTCCTACCTGCTTCGCGTCGTCATGCCGGACCGTCCGGGCATGCTCGGCGCCGTGGCGACCGCGCTCGGTGAGGCCGGCGGCGACATCGTCAGCCTCGACGTCGTCGAGCGCGGCCCGGACGGCGCTGTCGACGACCTGCTGGTGGAGCTCCCGCCCGGCGGGCTCGCCGACCGGCTCATCACGAGCGCCCAGTCGGTGCCCGGTGTGGTCGTCGAGTCGCTCCGCCCCTACCAGGGCGCGGCTGACCTGCACCGCGACCTCGAGCTCGTGGACGAGCTGGCCGCCCGCCCGGGCAGCGGCCTGCAGCTGCTCGCGGACAACGCACCCGGCGTCTTTCGGGCCGGCTGGGCCATGGTCCTGGAGGTGGTCGATGGCCACCCCCGCACACTGGCCAGCTCGGCGGCGGCCCCTGACACCTCCAATCTGCACCTTCCGTGGGTGCCGCTCGCGGCGGCTCGTCGGCTGGACTCCCGCGAGCCGTGGGTGCCGCACAAGTGGTCCAGCCTCGGGGTCGAGCTGGCCGCGGCGCCTTGCGGCAGCCCCACGACCGTGGTGCTGGTCGGCCGCCCCGGCGGGCCGAGGTTTCGGGCGTCGGAGGTTTTGCGGCTGGCTCATCTGTCCGGCATCACCGCGACGGTCAGCGGGCCGGCGATGGCGCTGCACCCGGCTCCGACGCCGAGCTGACCGGGCGCCGCGGGCTCAGCCCGCTCCTGGCAACGAGCCAGGGCGTCAGCACCTGCGCCGGCCCGGCCCTGGACAGCAGCCAGCCCTGAGCCCGGTCGCAACCCATGGCGGCAAGCAGCTCCCAGGTCGGCTGGTCCTCGACGCCCTCAGCGACCACCGTCATCCCCAGCCCCAGCGCCAGGTCGATGATGCTCGCCACGATGGCGCGGTCCCGCGGGTCGGCCTGCATCCGCTGAACGAAGGAGCGGTCTACCTTGACCTCGCACACCGGCAGGCGACGCAGCTGACCGAGGCTGGAGTAGCCCGTCCCGAAGTCATCGAGCGAGAGCATCACCCCCATCGCGTCGAGCTGGTGCAGCGTCGCCGCCGCGCGCACCGGGTCGGCGAACAGCGAGCCCTCGGTGACCTCCAGGAGCAGCGTCGAGGCGGACACGTCGTGCCGCGCGAGGCAGGCGGCGACCTGGTCGGCGAGCTGGCCGCCGGATAGGTCCTTGACGCTGACGTTGACCGCCATCGCCAGCTCCAGACCGGTCGCCCGCCATACGGCGAGCTGCGCGACCGCGTGATCGAGCACCCAGGCCGTGAGGGCGTGGATGAGACCGCTGCGCTCGGCCAGGGGCACGAAGTCGTCGGGCGGCACGAGGCCCCGCGCGGGGTGGCGCCAGCGGACGAGCGCTTCGACGCCGACGACGGCGCCGGTGAGCAGATCGGCCGTCGGCTGGTAGTGCAGCTCGAGCTGGTCGGTCGCGAGTGCGACGCGCAGCTCCCCCAGCATCGCCAGGCGGCTGGGCGAGTTGCGGTCGCGATCGCCGTCGTAGCTCTCGACGCCGGTGCCGGTTTCCTTGGCGAGGTACATCGCAACATCGGCCCGGCGCAGGAGCGTGTCGAGGTCCATGCCATCCGCGGGGGAGACGGCCACCCCGACGCTGGCACCGACATCCATGAGCAGGCCCTCCAGAACAATCGGGGCGGCGATCTCCGCACGCAGCCGGACTGCTGCCGCGACGGCCGCCTCCGATCCGTCCCCGCCGACGAGCAGGAGCGCGAACTCGTCGCCTCCCAGCCGGGCGACCGTGTCGGTGCTCTTGACCGCGTGCGACAACCGCTGGCCGACGACCTGCAGCAGTCGGTCACCGACGTGGTGGCCGAGCGTGTCGTTGACCTCCTTGAAGCGGTCGAGATCGAAGAGCAGGAGCGCGACGGTGCCGCTGCCAGGGTCGTCCAGGGCCTCTTGGGTACGCAGGGCAAGCAGCTTGCGGTTGGGCAGGCCGGTCAGCGGATCGGTCATCGCCTGCTGCTCGCTGACGATCGCCTGGGAGGCCACCTTGTAGACAGCGACGAGCGGGGGCACGAGGAGCGGGACGAAGGCGACGCCGCGGTCCACGGCGATAACGATGAGCGGGGCAAGGGCGATCAGGGCGCCGTTGGTCAACGCCTCGTAGGCCAGGTCCGGCTTGGACAGCTGCCACCAGCCGATGCCCGACTTCAGCGAGACGGCGCGAGTGACGAGCCCCTGGTTGAGCACGAAGTAGACGACGCCACCCGCCGCGGCCCCTACCAGCTGGCCCGCGGCCAGCTGCGCCGGATGGCTCGGGGACCCGGTCGCGCCGAACCACCCGGCCACAGTCCCGGCTGCCGACCAGGCAAGGCCGTACTGCCCGATGTTGAAGGCTGTCCGCCACCAGGCCTTGCGCTTGCCGGTGTCGATGAGCGCGGTCACGATCGACACGACGACGAGGGCGACCGGGAGCCCATAGCGCAGCACGAGCGCGTAGACGAACGCCGTCGAGACGAGCAGGCCGTTGCTGTCTCGAGCGCCCGAAGTGAACAGCGGCCGCAGCTCACCGAAGAGCAGCAGCCCGCACACCAGCCAGAAGGCCGGACCGAGGTGGCTCAGCTCCGACAGCCGGAGCCTCGTGGCGGCATACAGCACCGTCGCGCCACCGAACACGATGACCGACGCGACGTAGAGCCGGAACAACGCATCGCTTCGTTCCCCGAAGCTGTTTCGCGGGTCGGCCGGGCTCGGTCGCGGCTGCAGAGCCATGGCCCCGTCCCACCCCGCCGCCAGCCGCGCTGTCCACCCTGCTGCCCCACTCCTGGCCCCGAAGCGCCCCACCGCACTCCCAGCAGAGGTGTCGGCACGGGACAACGGCCTCCCGCTGAGCCGTCCGAACCCCCTCACTGGTCCATTCGGACTAGTCGAGCTCCTGGTCCGGCGCCGGCGAGGCGAACGCCCGCGCGGCTTCGGGCCCGTCGGCCAGCAGGACGGCAAAGCCGTCGTCGTCGAGCAGCGGCAGCCCTAGCTTGATGGCTTTGTCATATTTGCTGGCGCCGGGTTCGGTCCCCACGACCACAAAGTGGGTGCTCTTGCTGACGCTGCCGGTCACCTTGCCGCCCAGGCCCTGAACCGCCTCCGCGGCGCCGTCGCGGGAGTACGACGCGAGCGTGCCGGTCACCACGACAGTCACCCCTTCGAGCGGTCGGGGTCCGTCGTCGGCGCCCTCGTCGGCCATCCGGACGCCGGCCCGACGCCACTTGTCGACGATGCCGCGGTGCCAGCCGACCGCAAACCACTCCACCACCGCGGTCGCAATCGTCGGGCCGACGCCGTCGACCACGGCGAGCTCGCTCTGCGAGGCGTTGGCGACACGGTCCAGGTCGCGAAAGGCCCTGGCCAGCTCGCGCGCGGCCGTCGGCCCGACGTGCCGGATCGACAGCGAGACGATCACCCGCCACAGCGGCCGGTCCTTGGCCTGCTCGAGGTTGGCGAGCAGCTTGCGCGCGTTGGCGGACAGCGCCCCGTCCTTGTTGCGGAAAAACTCCGAGCGGGCCAGCGCCTCCTGGTCGAGCCCGAAGACGTCGCCCTCGTCCTGGACGACGCCGTCCTTGAGAAGGGCGTCGGCCGCCTCGAAGCCGAGCCCCTCGATGTCGAAGCCGCCACGGCCGGCAACAGCGAAGATCCGCTCCCGCAGCTGGGAGGGGCAGGACCGCGCGTTGGGACAGCGCAGGTCGACATCGCCCTGCTTGGCCGGTCGCAGAGCCGTGCCGCAGCCGGGGCACCGGGTTGGCATGACGAAGGCGCGCTCGCTGCCGTCGCGCAGCGCGACCACCGGCCCGACTACCTCCGGGATCACGTCGCCGGCTCGGCGCACCACCACGGTGTCGCCGATGAGGATCCCTTTGCGGGTGACCTCGGACTGGTTGTGCAACGTGGCCATCCCGACCATCACGCCGCCGACATGGACCGGCTCGAGCACCGCGAACGGCGTCGCCCGGCCGGTGCGCCCGACGTTGACCATGATGTTGCGGAGCCGGGTCGTCGCCTCCTCGGGCGGGTACTTGTGGGCGATCGCCCACCTGGGCGCCTTGGACGTCGAACCGAGCCGGCGCTGCAGCGCCAGCTGGTCGACCTTCACGACGACGCCGTCGATGTCGTGCTCGACGTCGTGGCGGTGCTCGCCCCAATGGGCGATGTAGCGCTCGGCCCCGGAGAGGGTGTCGAACACCTCGTGACGGCTGGACACCGGGAGCCCCCAGCGCCCGAGCTGGGCGTAGGCCGCTGACTGGCTGACCGGCTGCCAGCCCTCCCGGGCCCCGATCCCGTGCAGCGTCAACGACAGTGGGCGGCCAGCGGTGACCCGCGGGTCCTTCTGCCGAAGCGAACCGGCCGCGGCATTGCGGGGGTTGGCGAACGGCGCCTTGCCCGCCGCGACCAGGCGGGTGTTGAGCTGCGCGAAGTCCTCGGTAGCCATGAAGACCTCGCCCCTGACCTCGATGAGGGCCGGCGGGTCGTCGCCGACGAGCCGCTCCGGGACCGAGGCAAGGGTGCGGACGTTGGGGGTGATGTCCTCGCCCTGGCGGCCGTCGCCGCGGGTGGCCGCCCGGACCAGACGACCGTCGCGGTAGACGAGCGCGACAGCGAGCCCGTCGATCTTCAGCTCGCACAGCCACCGGGCGGCGGCGCCGACCTCCTTGGCGGCGCGCGCGGCCCAGGCCTCGAGCTCCCCGGTCGTGAAGACGTTGTCCAGGCTCATCAGCCGCTCGAGGTGCTGCACGGGGGTGAACTCGGTCGCGAAGCTCTCCATCACGCGCTGCGTCGGGGAGTCCGGGGTGCGCAGCGTGGGATAGGCCTGCTCGACGGCCAGCAGCTCGCGCATGCGCGCGTCGTACTCGCTGTCGCTGACGGTGGGCTGGGCCAGCACGTAGTAGCGGAAGGCGAGGTCCTCGATCTCACTGGCCAGCGCGAGGGCCTGCTCGCGAGCATCCGCTGGGACACCGTCGACCAGCTCGCTCACTCCGGTGCCTCCCGCAGCCGCCTGCCCAGCTCCACGCACGCCGCCAGAGCGGCCCGGGCGTAGGCCGGGGACGCCCCCGCCAGCCCGCACGTCGGGGTGAGCACGACCCGTTCCGGGAGCAGCGCGGCGTCGAAGCCGAGGCGGTTCCACAGCTTCGTCACAGGTGCCATCCTCGCGCCGAGGTCGGACAGCGGCGCATCAAGGCTCGGCACGACGCCGAGCAGCAGGCCGGCGCCACCCTCCACCGCGAGCCCGAGGGCCTCGTCGTCGCGGGGCGTCAGCAACGTGGCGTCGAGCGAGACGGCGCCGGCGCCGGACTCCGCAAGCAACGCGACGGGTGGCCTCGCAGCGCAGCAGTGCACGACGGTGTGCTCGGCGACCGACAAGACGTCGCGGAGCCGGTCGCGAGCGGTCTGGCGGTCGGGGGCGCGGTAGGTCCGCAGGCCGCTGGACGTCGCAATCATCGCGTCGAGAACCGCGGGCAGCGACGGCTCGTCGATCTGGAGCAGCAGTGTCGTCCCCGGCAGGCGGCGGGAGAGGTCGGCCAGGTGCAACCGCAGCCCCTCCGCGAGGCTGGCCGTGAGGTCGCGGACCGCACCAGGGTCGGCCAGGACGCGCTCGCCCCGGGGCGTCTCCAGCAGCACCGACAGCGTCCACGGACCGGCGGCCTGGACCTTCAGGATCGCGGGGGCGCCGGCCTGGGCCGCCTCCTCCAACGCGTCCAGGTCGCGCGCGAGCAGGTCGCGCGCGCGGCTGCCGTCTCGCGACGGCCGGGGCACGAGCCGCCAGCCGGACGGCTGGAGGTCGGTCGGCAGGTCGACCAGCAGGCTGGTGGCGCGCCCGGCCAGGTCCGCCCACGGGCCGCGACCGGGCAGCTCCGGCAGGAAGGGCAGCTCGGGCAGCTCGCCCAGCACGAGTCGGGTCGCCTCGACCGGGTCCGTGCCGGGAAGGCTGCCGACCCCGGTTGCCGTACCGAGCGGCCAGGGGGGCGGTGGAGCCGACGCAGAGACGGTCACGCGAGGCGCGCACTCATGCGGCGCTGGTCAGCGTGGCGCTGCCGAGCACCCGGTCGTCGTCGTACAGCACCGCCGCCTGCCCAGGTGCGACACCGCGGGCGGCCGTCGCGAGCTGCAGCTCCCAGCCCTGCCCGTCAGGTCGTACGACGCATTCGTGCACCTCGCCGTGGGCGCGCAGCTGGACCGAGCAGCCCAGCGGCCAGGACACCGGGGGGCCGCTCCAGACCGGGCGGTCCGCGCGCAGGGTGCGGACGTCGAGCGCCTCGCGCGGGCCGACAACGACGGTGCGCGTCACCGGCTCGACGGACAGCACGTAGCGCGGCCGGCCATCGGTGGAGGAGACCTTCAGATCAAGGCCGCGACGCTGCCCAACGGTGTAGCCGTAGGCACCGAAGTGGCTCCCGAGGACCGCCCCGGTCAGGGCGTCGACGACGGGGCCGGGCTGCTCGCCGAGCCGACTCCG
>JANLPD010000344.1:0-1683 GCA_031367045.1 Frankiales bacterium
ACGCCCTAGGAGCCAGAGCGGTGGCCGAGGGCGTAGAGTCAGACGCAGGTGTGCGCCACCTGACCAGGCTCGGCTGTGACGTGATGCAGGGCTTTCACCTGGCTCGGCCTATGCCTCCCGGTGAACTCGCGGATTGGCTGCGCGCTCGCCCGTCGAACGTGCTGCGACCGGAAAGCCATTCCCTGCCGGCCGAAGCCACGAGAGCATAGCCCGGGCCGAGCCTGAGCTGTCTAGTACGAAGCTGACTGGACAAGCTGCGGAAGTACATCCACCGACCCCGACCACACCACACTCGACCTGCGAGTGACGGTTGACCGTGCGCTGCAGCGACCAGTCCCCGAACTTCTACGAGCGCAGCAGCCCGCGTGAGGCTGTTTGCCCCCTGCCGGCCAGGTCGAGCTAGCCCGAGAAGGCGTGGACGATCGGCTAGGAAGCTGTGCTCGCTGGTGTTGCAGCGCGCACAGTCGACGTGAGTCGTAGCCGGGTGACCGGGTCGAAATAGTGGGAGGCATTCGGGATCAACCGACAGCCGTATCCGCAGTGTGATTCGTTCCATTGCCATTGGGAGCCCGACTACAGCTAGATGTTCAACACGAACTGCACCTTGCTCCCGTCAGGCATGATCAGTCGTAGTTCGGTCGAGGCGTCCGCGAGGGTGAGACCGGCGTCGGCACCGTCGTGCAGGCTGGCCGTGTCCACTAGGATCTCGAAGTTGGTGACATCGCCTATGCACCCGGCCGCCTGATACCGGCCTGTCATGGTGCGGCAGGGGTTCTGGTCTGGGTACTTCACGTAGACATCGGCTGTCACTCGGGTTGCTGCGGCGTCGTACCCCCAGTGCGAAGTGGCGTTGTGCACGGGGGTGTGCACGCAGTACACCAGCGCCGATGCCGACGGATTGATCCACTGATGATCCATTCCGCCGTACTCCCAGGCGATGATGGGAATCACCGGACGTTGGTTCGCTCCGCAGATGGACACCAGTCGTGCTGCCGCCCGATCGTGTGCAAGCTGGGCCGGCGTCTTGGCATTGATGTCCCAATCCTTACCGCCGTTGCCCGGATGCGCCGCCTTGTAGGCCCGCGCCCAGGTTTTCACCTGAGCGTGTGAAGGTCTGGCCGTCGAACGCGGAACCGCCGGAGGCGTTTGGCGGTAGGCGTCGCTGATTTTGTAGGCGCGCGCCTCCGTTTTCCGGACACCTGCGCGCGCCGCCGCAAGGGTGCCGGGGCGCAGGTGGAGAACCTTGTGCAGCGAGACGGTCTCCGGGTTGGGTTCCCCTGCCGGTTTGGCGAGGATCGTCCCGAATCCCTGCGCGTAGAACTTGTGTTGGTGTGCGTCAGCCGGGTTGTAGGGGGCGTACTCGTCGGTTTCCATTACCTGTGTGTAGCACCGCGTGGGCGTGCAGATTTTCAGGCCCTTCCTGAGGACGCGCGCGCGGTCGTAGAACTTGATGTGCGGTGCGTACCCCTCGCTGAAGATCTGCCCGACTCGCGGCGACTGGTACATGAAGATGCCCGGCTGGGTTCCGAACGTCGGGGCTAGCCAGGTATCGGGCGCGCCTGCGAAGCGGCCGTTGTTCCACAGCTCTGGGTACTCGCCGAACAGCCAGACGTTCTTGTTGTCGTCCTGCGCGGCCTCGGCCCGGAGGCCTGGCGGCGAGACGTCGGTCCAGGACTTGCCGGC
>JANLPD010000366.1:0-5133 GCA_031367045.1 Frankiales bacterium
GTCGTCGTCAAGGTCGGGTCGTCCTCGCTGACGTCCGCGGCCGGCGGCCTGGACGGGACCCGGCTGGACGCGCTCGTGGAGGCCCTCGCTCGTCGAGGGGGAGAGCTCGTCCTGGTCTCCAGCGGCGCTATCGCCGCCGGGCTTGCACCCCTGGGCTTGTCGGCGCGACCCCGCGACCTCGCGACGCAGCAAGCGGCCGCCTCGGTGGGCCAGTCCCTGCTGGTCCAGCGCTACGCGACCGCCTTCTCGCGGCACGAGCGCACCGTCGGGCAGGTGCTGCTCACCGCTGAGGACCTGGTGCGCCGCGCCCACTACCGCAATGCTCGCACCACGCTCGACCGGCTGCTCGCCCTCGGCGTCGTGCCCGTCGTCAACGAAAACGATGCCGTCGCCACCGAAGAGATCCGCTTCGGTGACAACGACCGGCTCGCCGCTCTTGTCGCCCATCTGGTCCGCGCCGACGCGCTCGTCCTGCTTTCTGACGTCGACGGGCTCTATGACGGTGACCCCCGCAAGCCAGGTGCCCGGCTGGTCGAAGACGTGAGGGGTCCTGCGGACCTGGCGGGTCTGGCCATCGGTGGCCGTGGACGGGCCGGCCTCGGCACCGGTGGAATGGCGAGCAAGGTGAGCGCGGCCGCGGTTGCGACCGGCGCTGGTGTCCCGGTCCTGCTGTCGTCAGCCCTTCGCGTTTCCGAGGCGCTCGCGGGTGAGGGCGGGACGTTCTTCCACCCGACCGGGAGCCGACGGTCGGCCCGGCTGCTCTGGCTCGCGCACGCGTCGACGCCGTACGGACGGCTCGTGCTGGACGCCGGCGCTGTCGCAGCGGTCGTCGAGCGGCGGCTGTCCCTGCTCCCAGCCGGGATCACCGCTGTCGAGGGCGATTTCGCGGCCGGCGACCCGGTGGAGCTGTGCGGTCCGGATGGCAGCGCGGTCGCCCGGGGGCTGGTGGCCTACGACGCGACCGAGCTGCCGGCCCTGCTCGGGCGGAGCACCCGCGGGCTGGGCCTGCGCGAGGTCGTGCACCGCGACGACCTCGTCGTGCTGGACCGGTGACGGGCCATCGTCGGCGCGGCAGACGACGGGCTCGTCGTGGGGCGCGGTCGGCCGTAGGCTCGCACCCATGAGTGAGGTGCTGGACGCCGCCAGACGGGCGAAGACGGCCGCGGCTGCGCTCGCCCCCATGACCCGCGCCGCCAAGGACGCCGCCCTGCTCGCGATGGCTGATGCCCTCGTGGCCCAGCAGGAGCGGATCCTGGCCGCCAATGCGCAGGACGTGGACGCGGGACGCGCCGCAGGGACCTCTGAGTCGCTGCTGGACCGGCTTGCGCTGTCGCCCTCGCGAGTCGCCGCGATGGCCGATGGCCTGCGCCACGTCGCGACGCTGCCGGACCCGGTCGGTGAGGTCGTGCGGGGCTCGTCGCTGCCCAACGGCCTGGAGCTGCGCCAGGTCCGGGTGCCGCTCGGTGTCGTCGGGATCGTCTACGAGGCCCGGCCCAACGTGACAGCCGATGCCGCCGGCCTGTGCGTCAAGAGCGGCAACGCTGTGCTGCTGCGCGGATCGGCGTCGGCGTACCGCTCCAACACGGTGCTGGTGGACGTGCTCGCCGCCGCCGCCACGGCAGCGGGGCTCCCGCCAGACACCGTGCAGCTCGTGCCAGGGACCGACCGCTCATCGGTCGAGGAGCTCATGCGGGCGCGCGGGCTCGTCGACGTGCTCATACCGCGCGGGGGCGCCGGGCTGATCGAGTCGGTCGTCACCGGTGCGCTCGTACCGGTCATCGAGACAGGTGTCGGCAACTGCACCGTCTACGTCGACGCGTCGGCAGACCTGTCCAAGGCGATCGCGATCGTGCTGGACGGCAAGACCACGCGGCCGTCGGTCTGCAACGCCACCGAGACGTTGCTGGTGCACGCGTCGGTGGCGGCGGACTTCCTGCCGTTGGCTGTGAAGGCCTTGAAGGACAAGGGAGTCGTTCTCCACGCCGACGTGCGCGCGCTGGCCTACGACGCCTCCGCGGTCCCGGCGACCGACGAGGACTGGGCCGGTGAGTACCTCTCGCTCGACCTCGCGGTCGGCATCGTGGACTCGCTGGAGGCGGCCGTCGCCCACATCCGACGGTGGGGGAGCGGTCACACCGAGGCGATCGTGACCCGGGACGTCGACGAGGCTCGCCGCTTCGTCCGCTCGCTAGACAGCGCCGCGATCATGGTGAACGCCTCGACGCGCTTCACCGACGGCGGCGAGTTCGGGTTCGGCGCCGAGATCGGGATATCGACGCAGAAGCTGCACGCCCGGGGGCCGATGGGCCTGCCCGAGCTGACCTCGACGACCTATGTCGTCACGGGCGACGGCCACGTCCGCGGCTGACCGCGGCGCGCAGCTGCCTCCTGGGCGGGCTCGTCGACATCATCGGGGCGGGTCCGCAGCTACCTCGTCGGCGAGGTGGCCTGCCAGCGCGGCATAGTCCTCGCCGCTGTGCCCGGCCGCCAGCGCCCGGCGCGCCCCTTCGTACGACGCTCGCGTGACCGCGAGGTCGGTGTCGCCGGCCTGTAGCGCCAGGTCGAGGTCCTTGGCCAGGAGGTCGAGGGAGAACGTCGTCCCGGAGTAGTCCTGCGACTCGAGCATGGGCCGCTTCTGGCCCAGCAACCAGCCGTAGGCCGTGCTGGCCAGAGCGTCGAGCAGGGCTGCCCGGTCCAGGCCGAGGTCGCGCCCGAGCCGCAGCGACTCCCCGAGCCCGGCGGCCATGACGCCGAGCCCCTGGTTGACGCAGAGCTTCATGGCACTGCCGGCGCCGACCGCACCGACCCGCCGGATCTTCTCCGGCGCGCCCCACAACGAGAGCAGCGGGCGGGCGTCGTCGTAGTCCGGCTCGCTGCCGCCGACCAGGACGCCGAGCGTCCCCTCGGTGGCCGGCCCGGTCGAGCCGGCGACCGGGGCGTCGACGTAGCGCAGACCTGCTGCGGTGCAGGCTTTCTCGAACTCCTGAGCGGCCTGCGGGCCGACTGTGGTGCTGTCGATGACGAGCGCCCCGGGGAGCGCCGCTGCGATCATCTCCGGCAGCACGGCCCGGACGCTGTCCGGGCCGAAGAGCATCACCACGATCCGTTCGGCGCCGTCGACGGCTTCGGCGACGGAGCCCGCCTCCTTCGCGCCGTGCTCGACCAGGAGGCCGGCCTTACCCCTGGTGCGGTTCCAGACGACCAGCTCGTGGTCGGCTCGCGCGACATGGGAGGCCATCGCGACGCCCATCCGCCCCAGCCCGAGGAAAGCGACTCGCACGCCCGGTCAGCCCTGCGTGAGGTTGAGCAGGCCGAAGGTCGCGCCGTGCGGGTCCTGCACCACCGCGAAGGTGCCGCCGCCGAACGACATAGACGGGACGAGCACCTTGGCCCCCAGGCCAGCGGCCTGTTGTGCCTTGGCAGCCGGGTCGGCCGCCGCGAAGTAGGGCATCCAGAAGGCCGGGACCTCGGTCGGGACCATGTCGGGCATGTCCATGCAGCCGGCGACCGACTTGCCGCCGAGCTGGAACTCCGTGTAGCCCTCGGCCACCCGCGCCTCCCAGCCGAACAGCGAGCTGTAGAACGGGTGCGCGGCGCTTTGGTCACGAGTGGAGAGCTCGGTCCAGGTGAAGGTGCCCTCAGCATGGACGAGCTCGGCGCCGATGTGCGTGCCGGGCTGCCAGATGCCGAAAGCCGCCCCGACGGGGTCGGCGAACATCGCCATCCGCCCGAGGTCGGCCACGTCCATGGGCGCGGCATAGACGACGCCGCCGCCTTCCTGGACGAGCGCCGTCACCTTGTCTGCGTCGTCGACGCAGACGTAGCTCGTCCAGACCGGTCGCTGGTCGGGCGCCATCAGCGGCATGAGGCCGGCCACCTTCCTGCCGTCCTTGGTGAAGTTGGCGTAGCCGCCGAACTCCGCCAGCCCCGGCTCGGCCGTCCAGCCGAACATGGCGCCGTAGAAGGCGATCGATGCGTCGACGTCGGGGCTGCCGAGGTCGAGCCAGATCGGCTCGCCGGGGTGGTAGGACGTCTTGTCGGTCATCTGGTTCCTCCTGCGGATCGTCGGTGCGGCCGACGCTAGTACCGCCCGCCGAGAGTGGACAGGGGTGCCACGACCTCCATCAGCCGGATGCGACAGAATGGCGTTCGGTCTCACCCCAGGAGCGCTCGTGCAGTACCCCCAGTTCGCGTCCGTCGCCGATGTCGCGGAACGTCTCGGCGCCGCGGGCTATCTCACGGACCACGCCATCGCCACCACCGTCTTCCTCGCCGACCGGCTCGGCAAGCCCCTGCTCGTGGAGGGCCCGGCCGGCGTCGGCAAGACCGAGCTGGCGAAGGCTGTGGCCGCGGCGACGAACAGCGAGCTGATCCGCCTGCAGTGCTACGAGGGCCTGGACGAGGCCCGTGCGCTGTACGAGTGGAACTACAAAAAGCAGCTGCTACGCATCCAGGCGGCCAACGACGACGCGGCGTGGGACGAGATCCACGACGACGTCTTCGCCGAGGAGTTCCTGTTGGCCCGCCCGCTGCTGACGGCGATCCGCAACCCGCATCAGACGGTGTTGCTGATCGACGAGACCGACAAGGCGGACGTCGAGGTCGAGGCTTTGCTGCTTGAGGTGCTCTCAGACTTCCAGGTCACCATCCCCGAGCTCGGCACCATCGTGGCGACCCGGCGGCCCCTGGTCTTCCTCACCTCCAACGCGACGCGTGAGCTGTCCGAGGCGCTCAAGCGCCGTTGCCTCTACCTGCACCTGGACTACCCGGACGCCGCGCGCGAGAAGGCCATCGTGCTGAGCCGGGTGCCCTAGGTGGCCGAGCAGCTGGCCGACCAGCTGGTCCGCACCGTCCGCGCCCTGCGGGCGCTGGAGCTCAAGAAGAGCCCGTCGATCGCGGAGTCGATCGACTGGGCGCGCACCCTGGTGGCGCTGGGTCTGGACACCCTTGACGAGGCGGCGATGAAGGACACGCTCGGCGTCGTGCTGAAGCACGCGAGCGACCACGACAATGCCGCCGCCAAGCTGAAGCTGAACTAGCTCGTGGCCATCGGTGGGCTTCTCGAGCGCGAGATCGCCTTCCTGGACTCCCTGCGCCAGGCGGGCCTGCAGGTCAGCCTGGCCGAGGTCCTGG
>JANLPD010000399.1:0-1858 GCA_031367045.1 Frankiales bacterium
CTGTGGCCGCGGCGACGAACAGCGAGCTGATCCGCCTGCAGTGCTACGAGGGCCTGGACGAGGCCCGTGCGCTGTACGAGTGGAACTACAAAAAGCAGCTGCTCCGCATCCAGGCGGCCAACGACGACGCGGCGTGGGACGAGATCCACGACGACGTCTTCGCCGAGGAGTTCCTGTTGGCCCGCCCGCTGCTGACGGCGATCCGCAACCCGCATCAGACGGTGCTGCTGATCGACGAGACCGACAAGGCGGACGTCGAGGTCGAGGCTCTGCTGCTTGAGGTGCTCTCAGACTTCCAGGTCACCATCCCCGAGCTCGGCACCATCGTGGCGACCCGGCGGCCGCTGGTCTTCCTCACCTCCAACGCGACCCGTGAGCTGTCCGAGGCGCTCAAGCGCCGCTGCCTCTACCTGCACCTGGACTACCCGGACGCCGCGCGCGAGAAGGCGATCGTGCTGAGCCGGGTGCCCGAGGTGGCCGAGGAGCTGGCCGACCAGCTGGTCCGTACCGTCCGCGCCCTGCGGGCGCTGGAGCTCAAGAAGAGCCCGTCGATCGCGGAGTCGATCGACTGGGCGCGCACCCTGGTGGCGCTGGGGCTGGACACCCTTGACGAGGCGGCGATGAAGGACACGCTCGGCGTCGTCCTGAAGCACGCGAGCGACCACGACAAGGCCGCCGCCAAGCTGAAGCTGAACTAGCTCGTGGCCAACGGTGGGCTTCTCGAGCGCGAGATCGCCTTCCTGGACGCCCTGCGCCAGGCGGGCCTGCAGGTCAGCCTGGCCGAGGTCCTGGACGCGACACGGTCGATGGGGGCCGTCGAGCTGATGGACCGCGAATCCCTTCGGCACGCGTTCGCGGCGTGCGTGCTGAAACGACCGGCCCACCGCACGACCTTCGACACGCTCTTCGACCTCTGGTGGCCGCCGGTCATCGGCGACCCGAGCAGCTTCGAGCTCGAGGGCGACCCCGGCGAAAGCGAGCCCGGGGCGCCGGGCCGACCCGACCCGCAGGCCTACCGGGACGGCCTGCGCGACCTGCTCCTCGATGGTGATGAGGAGAAGATGCGCCGGTTTGCCCGCGAGGTGGTGCAGAGCCTTGGCCGCGCCGACACCCAGCCAGGCAAGCAGTCCTGGTTCTCCTACCGGGTGCTCCGGGCGCTCAGCCCCGAGACCCTCATGGCCAGCTTGCTCGAGGCGCTACTGCAGGGCCAGGACCGCGGTGGTCTCGCCGAGCGGGTGGCCCGCCAGACCATCAGCGAACGGATCAAGCAGTTCCAGGAGATGGTGGAGGCGGAGGTACGCCGGCGACTGGCCGAGGACCGCGGACCGGAGCAGATCAGCAAGACCGCCGTGCAACCCCTGGCCGAGCAGGTCGACTTCCTACGGGCCTCCCGCAACGACCTGGCCGAGTTACGTCGGCAGGTCTTTCCGCTCGCGCGGCGACTGGCCACCAGGCTCACGGCCAGGCGGCGGCTCGGCCGGGCCGGGCGGCTGGACTTCCGGCGTACCGTCCGCGCCTCGCTGGCGACCGGCGGCGTACCCCTGGTCACCTATCACCGGCCGCACAAGCCGCACAAACCGGAGCTCGTCGTGCTCTGCGACGTCAGCGGTTCGGTGGCCGGCTTCGCCCACTTCACGCTGATGCTCAGCTACGCCTTGCGTGAGCAGTTCACCAAGGTCCGGGCCTTCGCTTTCATCGACACCTGCGACGAGGTCACCCACTACTTCAAGCCGGGTGGCGACGTGGTCGACGCGCTCGCGAAGATGAGCGCCGAGGCCAACCTCGTGTGGTTCGACGGGCACAGCGACTACGGCCACTCGATCGAGAAGTTCGCCGACGACTACCCGGACGCCGTCGG
>JANLPD010000460.1:0-5820 GCA_031367045.1 Frankiales bacterium
TGGCTGAACCGCCGGCGACCTCAGATGGTGGCCACAGTGGCAGCACCTCCGGGGATCGGGCGCTGGCGAGAACCTCGTCACTTGCGAAATGGCGCTCGAAGCGCCAAAATGGCGCTATGCCTAGCGTGCAGATCAAGGACGTCCCAGAGCACACCCACGCGGTGCTGCGTCAACGAGCGGCTGCGGCTCATCAATCGCTGCAGGAGTACCTGCGAACCAAGTTGATCCAGGAGACATCCGCGCCGACGGTCGAGGAGGTCCTCGACCGCGCGGGCGGGAGAGCCGGCGGGCGAGTGCCGATCAAGAGGGCGACCGAGATCCTCCGGGAGGATCGTGATCGTCGTTGATGCCAGCGTCTTGGCCCCCGCCCTCGCCGACGACAATTCTGACGGCGACGCAGCTCGCAGCGGCCTTCGTGGCCATGCTCTCGTCGCGCCAGAACTCATCGACCTGGAGGTCGCCTCTGTCTGGCGACGACAGGTCGTGGCCGGGCAGCTCGAAGTGCGGCGAGCCGACTTCGCCGTGGCGGATCTCTTGGCGCTGCCGCTGCAACGGATCCCGCATCGACAACTGATCACACGCTGTTGGGAACTGCGACAGAACCTGACGCCGTACGACGCCGCGTACGTAGCCCTTGCCGAACTGCTGGACGTAGTCCTGGTCACCGGCGACAAGCGGTTGTCCCGTTCGCCCGGCCTCCGCTGCCGGGTCGAGGTCATCGGCTGATCGCTCACGATGACCCGGGCGGCGCTTACCGGAGCACCCTCTCGCGGGCACGACGCCTGACCTACGGCGTGCTCGTGTGAGATTCGGCTATCGGGCAGTTTCTCAGAGCTGAGATCGGCGAGACGACGCACCTGCGAAGCGCGGACGGTCGGTCTAGGAGAAACGGGGGTCAGGCGCAGCAGACGCTGTGGCTGACCCGCAGCACCCGGTCGAGCCGGGTCAAGAAGAGCAACCGCGCAACGGCGTCGGGCACGTCTCGGAGCACCAGGGTGCGCCCGGCCCGGCTGGCCCGACGGTGAGCACCCACGAGGACCCCGAGCCCGGTCGCGTCGATCGTCTGCAGGGCCGAGACGTCGACCACAAGCTCGCCCTGGCTGGCGGTCACCGCGTCGGCGAGAGCCAGCCGCGCGTCGGCAGCGCCGTGCACGTCCAGGGCACCGGACAGCGTCACGAGCTGACCGGGCAGCGGCGTCGCGATCACGAGGCAGGACTCCGCAGGGCCCAGAGCATCGTGCAGCACGAGCGGTCCTTCCGTCGGGTCCTTCACCGGGCACTTTGGGTTGAGACGCTCGGCAGGCCGTTCTGGTTGCCTCTTTCGTCCCACATGTGCCGAACAGGGGCTGGGAGGCGCGCCGAAAGCCCTGCTGGCATGCTGGTGACATGGTCGTGTCCAGCTACCACTACCTGCTCGGTCCCTTCGTGGCCGTGGCAGCCCTCGCCGTTGTCTGCCTGCTGTGCCGCTGGACCTTCTCGACCTCCCACCGCGAGGAGCGCACAGCCGGCCGGCAGGACCGGCTCCCAGTTGCGGGTGACTTCGGGCTGCTCGAGCCGATCGCCCAGGTACGGCTGCACGAGGATGCCGAGCTCTTGCGCGACCTCTTGCGCCAAGCGGGCATCCGGGCCACCGTCGCCCCGTCCGAGAACGGGCTGAGCGTGCTGGTCTTCCACGGTGACGCCGCACGCGCGCGCGACCTCGTCCGCTCCTGACCCGCCAGCACCGGCCACCTGCACTTCCTGGCCGGCAGCGACCTCTGGAGCCCCGAAAACTGTCACCACGGCCCAGGAAGTGACGCGAGACGGGGGTGCGACGGGAGTCGGGACGCGGGACTCAGCACGCGGGACGCGGGACGCACCACTCGGCCGATTCAGGAGCGGGCGAAGGGCTCGTCGGGCTCGACCTCACGCCGGACGTCCGCACCGAGCGCCACCAGCGACTCCACGAACCGCTCGTAGCCACGGTCGACGTGGTGCACCTTCGACACGATCGTCGTCCCGTCGGCCACCAGGCCAGCCAGCACCAGGGCAGCGCCGGCGCGGATGTCATGCGCTGCGACCGGTGCTCCCGACAGCCTCGCGCGGCCCCGCACCACCGCGTGGTGCCCGTCGGTGCGCACGTCGGCACCGAGCCGCGACAGCTCGTTGACAAACATCCAGCGCGCCTCGAAGACGTTCTCAGTGATCATCGCGGTGCCGTCAGCAATCGCGCTGAGAGTCAGGACCATGGGTTGCAGGTCCGTGGGGAAGCCCGGGAAGGGCAGCGTCACGACGTCGACCGACCGAGGCCGCTCGTCCATCTGCACGCGGAAGCCGTCCAACTCCCCGGTGACGGTGGCACCAGCCAGGGTCAGCTTGTCCAGCGCGGTACGTAGGTGGTCGGCGCGCCCCCCCCGGATCAGCACATCCCCGCGGGTCAGCGCAGCGGCGTACGCCCAGGTCCCCGCGACCACGCGATCCGGCACGGTCTCGTGGGTCGTCGGATGCAACACCTCCACTCCCTCGATCTCGAGCGTGCTGGTGGCGATGCCGCCCACCTGCGCCCCCATCTGCACGAGCAGGTCGCACAGGTCGACGATCTCGGGCTCGCGCGCCGCGTTGTCGATCGTGGTCGTGCCCTTGGCGAGTACGGAGGCCATCAGCAGGTTCTCGGTCGCGCCGACGCTCGGGAAGTCCAGCCAGACCTGTGCCCCGGTGAGCCGGGGTGCGCGCGCGATGAGAAAGCCGTGCTCGCTCTCGACGGTGGCGCCGAGCTTGATCAGGCCGGCGACGTGCATGTCGAGCCCGCGCGACCCGATGGCGTCGCCGCCTGGCAGGGCGACCTTGGCCTCGCCGCACCGGGCCACCAAGGGCCCGAGGACGGCGATGGAGGCCCGCATGCGTCGTACCAGGTCGTAGTCCGTCTCGTGGCCGGGCATGGCGGGCACGGTGATGGCCACCGTTGCCTCGCCGCGATGCACGTCGCAGCCCAGCCGCCGCAGCACCTCGCTCATGATCGTCACGTCGAGGATGTCCGGCACCGCGGTGAGCGTGGTGGTGCCCTCGGCGAGCAGCGAGGCGGCCATCAGCTTCAGGACCGAGTTCTTCGCGCCAGGCACCCGGACCTCTCCCGCGAGCCGCGCGCCCCCCTGCACGACGAACCTGTCCATCCGGGCAGTCTAGAGAAGCAACCTTGGTGGCGGAGGCGGCGTCTGTCCGGTCAGTACTGCATCGAGACACTGCCCTGAGGAGCACCAGGTGGACGAGCGGGAGCGAGAGGCGTTCCGCGGCTACGTCGCCGCGCGGTCACCGGCCCTGCTGCGCACGGCCTACCTGCTCACCGGCAACCGCAGCGACGCAGAGGACCTGCTGCAGACCGCCCTCGCCAAGACCTACCTGGCCTGGGACCGGATCCGCGAGCGGGAGGCCCTCGACGGCTACGTCCGGCGGGTCATGGTCAACACACGCACCTCCTGGTGGCGCCGCAGCCGGATCGACGAGCACCCGACAGGCGACCCACCCGAGACGGCAGGTCGCGACAGCACCGCGGACGTCGACCTGCACGACGCCCTGTGGACCGCGTTGGCCGGGCTGCCCAAACGGCAGCGGGTGGCCGTTGTACTGCGCTACTACGAAGACCTCTCCGAGGCCGAGACCGCCCGGGTCATGGGCGTGGCCGTCGGCACCGTGAAGTCCACCACCGCCCGCGCGCTCGCCAAGCTGCGCGACGACGCCACCCTGGCCGACAACGGCCTGCGCGACGACCCGCGCACGGCCCTTCCCACCGGAGTACCCGCATGAGCCCCATCGACGACGAACTGCGAGCGACGTTCAGGTCCCGCGCAGCAGCCCTCGTCCCCTCCCCCGACCCCCTGGCCGGGATCGAACGCCGGGCCGCCAAGATGCGCCGCAACCGCATCGCCGCAGCCGTGGCCGGGTCCGCTCTCGCCGTGACGGCCCTCGCCGTCGCGGTTCCGGCGCTCGTTGGGAGCAGCGCCGCTCCACGGGGTTTCGCCACCGTCGCCCCGTCCTCGCCCCCGTCCTCGCCCGCTACCAGCTACCGGCCGCCGAATGCCCTGCGCTGGCCCACGGTGGCCGCAACGAGCGGGTTGGACGGGCAAGTGAAGAGCGCCTGGGCCGTCGACCACAAGGTCGGCCCGACCGGTGTGACGCTCGAGGTGCTCTACCGCGGCACGACCGGCGACAAGGGCGAGGTCGCGGCCTACCAGCTGTGGACCGCTGCCCTCCCGGCTCGGGTCGTCGTCGCAACGTCCGCCATGGGCCAGGCGTTGCTGCTGACCGACGAGCCCGCGACCGCCGCCAGCGCCTACCGCGCGATCGTCCCCGGCCTCGCCAACCCATGGGTGGTCGTCGTCGGTGGCCCGGGCATCGTGAAGATCGAGTACGCCGAGAACGGCGTCGACTTCGTGCAGCAGCCCGGCAGCCGGACCGCGCTGTTCGTCCGCACCGGTCCGACGAGCAGCACCAAGCCGGACCAGGTACGCACGACGGACAGCAAGGGCTTTGCCTCCACCCAGCCGGCCAACCCGCCCGGACCGACCGACGGTGCCCCCGGCACCTCGGACGCCGAGCCGACCAACCTGTTGGCCACCTGGCCGCAGCGCGGCGTGCTCGCCGATGGACCGTCCACAGACGACGTCGCGGCGCGCTTCGCCCAAGGCATGAGCCGACCGGGCGACAAGGCGCTCTACCGGCCGCTATACGCCGGCAAGACTGCCAACGGCGTCCGCTACAGCTTCGGTCAGGCCTGGTTCTCAAACGGCACGGTCGCCTACGACGTCGGCCTCACCACCGGCAGCGCCAACGGCCCCAACTTCTTCCTCGGACGGGCCACCCCGAAAGACCCCGACGTACGCGCCTATCTGGTCACAGGTCTGCCGGGGGCGACCAACGACCTGCTCGTCGTGATCCCCTCCCCCAGGACCACCCAGGTCCTGTACGACGACAACGCCACCGGCTCGCTCCGTCCGGTGAACGGGACCCCTGCCACCGCAGGCGTCGTGCTCATCGACCGTGCGTTCAGCAGCGCAGGCAGCGGGAGCGACCGGCTGCAGCTGCTCACCGGCAATGGCGATCCCGCCAAGGACACCACCTTCCGGGGCAGCGTGAGCTCCCTGCTCTGCGGCCTCAGCGGCTGCGGCTGACGCCACCTGCTGACCGTCCCCCAGACGGCCTCCCGCCCGGCCACCTGGCCCGCAGCCTTCTAGGCTGCGGGCCATGGCCGTGCACCTGACGAGGATCTACACCAAGACCGGCGACAACGGGACGACGGCGCTCGGCGACCTGAGCCGGGTGGCCAAGACCGATCCGCGCCTCGCGGCCTACGCCGACGTCGACGAGGCCAACAGCGCCCTCGGGGTGGCGCTGGCGCTGGGCGGGCTGCCAGACGATGTCGCGACCCTGCTCGTGCGTATCCAGAACGACCTGTTCGACGTCGGCGCAGACCTGTGCACACCCATCGCCCCCGACCCGAAGTACCCGCCGCTGCGCGTGCTCCCGGAGTACACCGAACGGCTCGAGGCAGCCTGCGACCTGTTCAACGAGCGGCTCGAAAAGCTCTCGAGCTTCATCCTCCCCGGCGGCACCCCGGGCGCCGCCCTTCTGCACGTCGCGAGGACGGTGGTACGCCGGGCCGAACGCTCGGTGTGGGCCCTGCTCGCAGAGCAGCCCGATACCACCAACCGCGAGCCGGTGCTCTACCTCAACCGGCTCTCGGACCTGCTGTTCATCCTGTCCCGGGTGGCCAACCCGGACGGCGACGTCCTGTGGAAGCCCGGGGGCGAGCGCTGAGCGAAGACCCGGTTCGCAACCGCTTGCTCC